>JACDZH010000031.1 GCA_013426815.1 Paludibacter sp. | reverse complement strand
GCGCAAAGATACTAATTATTTTTAAAAGTATATATTATTTCGTTACAATTCCTAAATACTTTACGAACAAGAAATAGTGCTGCATACAAAGGAGTCTATGCCTTATTAATGGACGAAAATACAAAAGACTGGTTATCGGCAACAAAAATAGATTTTAGCACATATTTCTCTGAGTCAATAGACATTCATCATATTTTTCCCGTAGCATGGTGTGAGAACAAAAATAATAATATTAGCAGAAATGACTTTGATTGTATCGTCAATAAAACACCTCTTTCTGGTCGTACAAACCGAATTGTAAGTGGTGACGCTCCAAGCAAATATTTAGAAAGACTTAAAAAACATGCTGGAGTAAGCGAGGAAGAATTTAATAAAATTCTGCTTTCTCATGTTGTGAAACCCGAATATATGTAATTAGATGATTTTTATAGTTTTTTTACCGATAGAAAAGAACAAATACTAAAGCGAATTGAAATAGCTATGGGAAAATTAATTCCTAGAGAACAACAAAACGTTGAAGAAGGAAATTTTGTTGATAATACAATTGAAGAGGATGAATATTAACATTTTTTTGTTTTGCATCTTCCTTTAATCTAGCACCTTTTTCACTAATTGTCAACTCATATTTATCATATCGAATCCCACTTTTTTAGACGATAATTTACTATTCAGCAAAGTCAAAAAAGCACGAATGACCTTTTTAATTGGCTAAAACAATAATAATGAGAAGATTGAATTGGTTGCAAATTTCGACCGGTTCGATAATATTAAGAAAAATTATTATCTAAACACATGAATAAGTCAACCGAAATATCAAACAAAATAGAAAACCGAATTTTTACTATTCGTGGTATACAAGTTATGCTTGATAACCATTTAGGTGAACTTTATGGAGTGGAAACTAAAATAATAAACAAAGCTACAAATAGAAATTTAGAAAGATTTCCTACTTCTTTTCGTTTTCAACTTACTGAAGAAGAAGATGAAAACTTGAGGTTCCAAATTGGAACCTCAAATTCAGAAAATTCATTCTTCCCACAAAATTTAAACATAACGCCAAAACATGGTGGTCGTCGATATTTACCCTACGTTTTTACGGAACAAGGTGTAGCAATGCTTTCAGCAATTTTGCGGAGTGAAACAGCAATGAGAGTGAGCATTTTGATTATGGATGCTTTTGTTGAAATGCGAAAAGTGCTTAACCAACATGCTGGTATGTTTCAACGACTCGATAAAGTTGAAAACAAACTTTTGGAGAATGATAATAAATTCGAACAAGTTTTCAAGGCATTGGAAAACAGAGAGTTGAATGCCGGAAGCGGTTTGTTTTTTGACGGACAAGTATTCGATGCATGGACTTTTGTTTCGGATTTGGTGCGAAGTGCAAAATCATCATTGATTTTGATTGACAATTATGTAGACGACAGTGTTTTGAAACTTCTGACAAAACGTGATTCGGGAATTACTGCAACCATTTATACAAAAACCACAAGCAAACAACTAGCTACCGATTTACTGAAACACAATTCGCAATATGCTGAAATTGAAATACATGAGATGACAGTAGCTCACGACCGATTTTTAATTATAGACCGCACCGAACTTTATCACATCGGTGCATCACTCAAAGATTTGGAAAAAAAATGTTTTGCTTTCTCAAAAATGGATGAAAAAGTTGTTAATCTATTAAATCTTCTTTGATAGGTAGTTTTGAAGAGAAAACTAATACATTCAAAGTATTCACAGTTTGGTATTTCATAAATATCGACTACTTTTGTAAACTCAAATCAAAACAGAAAATCTTAGAGTCATTAGGTTGCATACATTTTTGAGTAAAATTCCTAGAAGCTCAAATAATTGCAAATTAAATCAACAATTATATTTATAAATCTAATTTAAACTTGGTCTTAGAGTCCCCCTTTGGGGATTTAGGGGGCTTATACTACTTATGCTTTTAAACTTTATAACTTGGAATGTAGATCCAGTATTACTACATTTAGGTCCACTAGCCATTCGTTGGTACGGATTATCGTGGGCATTGGGAATTTGGTTTACCTTGTTGATAACACAACGAATTTTTAAGCATGAAAAGCTTCCCGAAGCCTGGCTCGATAAGCTATTTATGTACACCGTATTAGGAGCAATTATAGGTGCCCGGTTAGGTCATTGTTTATTTTACGAGTGGCAATTATTAGCCGAACCAGTTACAATTTTGGGAATTACTTTCAACTACGGAAATCATTATCTTTCACATCCATGGGAACTTCTCTATATTTGGCGTGGTGGATTGGCAAGTCATGGCGGAGCTATTGGCATATTGATAGCCATGATTTTATATAATAAAAATGTATCGAAGAAAGGAATCAACTGGATTTTCGATCGCTTATTAATTGGGGTTTGTCTCTGTGGCGCATCCATTCGGTTTGGTAATTTAATGAATTCTGAAATTTACGGTAGTGTAACTACCCTACCCTGGGGATTTCTTTTTCTGCGTACAGGCGAAATACAACCCATGCACCCAACGCAAATTTACGAAATGTTGTATTGTCTTGTTACTTTTGCCATTATGTGGTTGATGTATTGGAAAAAAGTAGCATATAAAAAAAATGGATTACTCTTCGGAATATTTTTGATAGGAGTTTTCGGTTCTCGTTTTGTATTGGAATTCATAAAACTCAATCAGGAGGCTTTTGAATCGAATATGATGTTGAATATGGGTCAGTGGCTTAGTTTACCTTTTATAATTTGGGGAATAGGATTGATAATTAGGAGTTTAAAGATGCAAAATTCAATATAAGATATTTAAATGAAAGAAGTGAAGAAATCGACGAAAGTTGATTTTACGAAAGTAAAACCTTACAACCAACAAGAAGAGAAAACGGCACAATTGGCTCGTATGTTTAATACTATTTCGGGACAATATGACCAATTCAACGATCTTATGTCGTGGGGATTGGCACGAATCTGGCGTAAGAAGGCACTTTTGACACTTAAAAATTATCAACCTTTGCAAATATTGGATATTGCAGCCGGAACAGCTGATATGTGCATAAAATCTTATCAATATCTTAATCCTAAACATGTTACTGGAATTGATATTTCAGACAAAATGTTGGAAGTCGGTCGTGAAAAGATTGCCAAAGAAAATTTAAGTGAAAAAATTGATTTGCAATTGCAGGATTGTTCAACAATGACTTTTGAGAATGAAATTTTTGATGCAGCCACTATTGCTTTTGGTATTCGTAATTTCGAAAAGTTGAATGAAAGTTTGAAACAAATAAATCGGGTATTGAAACCCAACGGACATTTATTGATTTTGGAAATGAACGAACCTCAAAAAGGGTTGTTGTTGAAAGCTTATTTACTTTATATTCGGCTTTTTGTTGGCATGACTGCCAAATACTTATCTTCAGATAAAAAAGCTTACAAATACCTTACTGCTTCGATGTACGCTTTTCCAAGCGGTGAATTATTAATTCAGATTTTATCTGAAAATGGCTTTAAATTAAATACATATCGCAAATTTACTTTTGGAGTTTGTAGTATGTATCTGGTTGAAAAAAGGATTTAGTTAACAATTGACAGTTATTAATTCAATTATCTCAGTAAAAACTCTAATCTCGAAAGTAAAAACCCGCCCCAAGCCCCTAAAGGGGATGTATAGTTACTTTCATCTCTTAATAATATTTACAACGGAAATTTATAAATCACTTCTTAAATCACTCTTTACATCACTGCCATTTACCCAATTTAAGGGTGGAGCTTTGGTAGCAAATTTGTTATATTTAATTGTTAGATTGTTATTTCCAATCTGTAATGCTATCAACTGATAACTTTCAACTATTTTTGAACTCCTCTCAGCAAATTAATATCACCTTTCTTTAAATACTCTCCTACTCGCAATTTTGTTTTTCCTACAGGATCTGAATTGGGATTAAAGTCAGAACCTAAAGCTTTAATTACGTAGAAATAAGGACCGGGAGATGCTTTTCTTCCATTGATATTTCCATCCCAACCTTTTGTTGGATCAGTCCAGTGATAAACCAATCGTCCCCACCGATTGTAAACCCAAGCCTCAAAACTAATTAACGATTTAAATGCCACTCGAAGTTCATCATTATATCCATCACCATTTGGGGTAAAAACATTGGGAACATACAATGCTGATTCAGATACAATTATCTTAACAGAATCAGAATAAGTACAGTATTTACTTCTAGTTGTTACTTTCGATGTATAAGTTCCTGCAACATCAAAAGTGTATCTGTGATCTTTATCTGTTCTACTGATTATCAATTGCTTGTTTTTAAAGATCTCCCATTTGTAATATAAAGCCACAGGTTCATTGGCGTTACTTATGAATTGAACGTCAAAAGGTGCCGAGAAACTTATTGGTGTTGCATCTGAAGGTGCTTCAGCCTCGTTATTTTTTAAATGTTTACGGGATGTAACTTCGGTAGTAATATGACACTTTACGGCAACAGCAGAATACAATGGACTTGTGAAAGTATACGCAGGCAATCCCAATTCTTTAGCATATTGATCACCTGAAATCGTAAAATAAGTATCACGCAATGGTGCTTTTACAATAATTTCAGTAGCAGGCAAAGTAAATGGTAATGTAGTAGCAATTGAATCTTCCCATTTTGTTGTCCACTTAAGGGATGTGAATTCTACTGTAAAATTTCTCGGTAAATCATGAGAAACCAAATCGGGGGTTTTATATTCTAATTTTGGAACATTGCAATTGAGTAGCAGTTTCAAATCTTGGCATTGAATATTTGGATTATTTTCGGGAACAAATGTATTGAAAATAGGCTTATGTTTTTTATAATCAATCACATAAATAGTATCATACTTTCCATCAACATCGATAAAATAACCGGTTGACTCATCGGGATAAATATAATTAAAAGTGCTTATAGGAGTTGTATTATCGGTAAATTTATACCACTTAACTTCTGCGCCGCTATATTCTATTTTGGTTGCCGAAGTTATGGAATCAAAAATAATTACGCTGACAGTTTTTTGTAACAAAACCTTCTCGAATATCAAATGTGTTCCGGTAATCATAGGATTTTGAGCAAAGTCAACCAAATAGATTGAACAAAGACAAATTAATAAAAAAAAACTTTTCATGTACAAAGTAAAAAAAATAATGGTGCACTTAATTAGTTTGCAAATGTACATCTTTCTTAGCAATAACAAAAAAAATGCTGATTTATTACCCTATTTCCTATGTTGATGTATATTTTTTGTACTTTTGCAAACAATAAAACATTAAATCAATTCGTAGCAGTCGACAAATGAAAAAGCGGTTATTGTGTTTAATACTGACTAGTTTTCTGATAATTACACTTACAACTGTTGGACAATCAAATGATTATCCAATTAAAAAAGAGAATGGTATTGAATATCATGTTTATACAGTGCAAGTTAGTGAAGGTTTATTTGCCATTGGTCGTAAATTCGATATGTTACCAGCAGAAATTATCAAGGTAAACCCTGAGATAGAAAAAGGCATAAAAGCCGGTCAAAAAATTCTCATCCCCTTGAAAAAAACTGATATCGATAAAAAAAGTGAGAAATCTTCATCTGATAACATTTCATCCATCGGATTTATTGAACATAAAGTTGAAAAAAAGCAAACACTTTTTGCTATTAGTCGAAAATACAATATTAGTCAGGAAGAAATTGGAAAATATAATCCGCATTTTATTAAGGGTTTAACTGTAGGAGAGGTTCTTAAAATCCCAAAATTTGACCAAGAGAATAAGAAAGTTGAAATTGAAAAACCCATTATAGCTCAAACCGTAAATACACAAATAAAGACAACGTTAGAATCAAAAAAAAATCCGATTTTACATCAGGTTCAGCCGAAAGAAACTTTATATTCCATCTGCAAACAATATAAAGTACAAGTTGCCGACCTTATAAAATTAAATCCGGGTTCTGACCCACAATTATCGATAGGGGCAGTATTGAAAATTCCAACCGAAACCGAAGATTTAAAATCGTCGGACAAAAAGAATGACAGTATAATTGCAAATTCAAATGTTGATAAAAATTCTAAAATAACTGATAATAAGGTAATTAGAATGGCATATTTACTACCGTTGATGCTTGATTCAGAAAAAAAAGATCCTACAATAGAACGTTTTTTTGATTTTTATTCTGGTGCGTTAATAGCCATCAACGAAGCAAAGCAAAAAGGGATTTCTTTAGAAATATTCACTTATGACACCGAAAAATCGGAGCAAATGATGAAAGAAGTATTAAGTAATCCAGAGCTTAAAACCATGGATTTAATTATTGGTCCTGCTTTCAGCAATCAGGTTTCACTTGTTGAAACTTTTGCGATAGAAAATAAAATCAATACCCTGATTCCTTTTACATCAAAAGTTTCTGATATCGATTCAAATCCCTATTTATTTCAATTTAATCCGGGTTCCAAAGCCGAATTGGAATTTACAACCGATTTATTGACCGGTAAATTAAGTAAAGTACATATCATATTTGCTGAGATTAAGGGAATTAATTCATTAGATGAAGGTAAAATTTGGGTAGATACATTACAAATTGAATTGACTAAAAGACGAAGGTTATTTTCGAAAATGAAAATATCAAGTAATGACAGTATCGATTTTGGACATGTACTAAAAAAAGAAACAAAAAATTTGGTTATTTTTAATACCGATAAACTTACTAGTATTAATCCGTATATCGGTTATTTACGTTCGAGAATCAACGAATTTGATATAGTTTTGTTTGAACAGTACAAATGGAGAAATCAAAGCGAAATAATGCCATCAGGTATTTATATTTCTCCCTTTATTTTAAAAACTGATTCATCTGAAATAAAAGGTTTTAATGAAAAATTTACTCAGTTTTTCAATAAAAATGTTGAAGTGGGTTTACCCCGTTACGATTTGCTTGGATATGATTTAACCGATTATTTTATTTCAATTATGAACAAATATGATGGTAAATTTCCAAACAAAGTTGGTTCTTTTAATTATTCAAAAGGAATTCAGTCACAACCAAAATTTGAGAGATCTACAAACAATTCGGGATTTACAAACCAACAACTTTATTTTGGCGAGGATAAGAAATAATAAAGTTCACGAATTGGCAATCATATTCGAAATTTGCTATCACATTTTTATGACATCTTTATGCGTAATTTTTGTTTTCTACTTTTTCTACTATTTTCCACTGTTATAGTCGCTCAGGACCGCCTGGAGCATCCTGAAATATATTTGGGAGTCAACTTAGGAGCTACTGAATCTATGATTCAATTTAATCCAACTGTAAGACAAGGTTATTTATTTGGCTACAATGGTGGTCTTGTTTTTCGATATATTGCCGAAAAAAATGTGGGAATGCAAGCCGAACTTAATTTTTCGCAACGTGGATGGACTGAAAGATCAGGAAAATATTCACGTAAACTCAATTATATCGAATTACCATTTATGACTCATATATATATTGGGAAAAAAAATCGAGTATTTTTAAACATTGGTCCAAAAATAAGTTATTTGCTTTCTGAGCAAGTGCTTGTAAATGATACAATTAATTCAACGTCAACTCAACATACAACTTTAATTCAAAATCCTTTCGATTATGGTCTTTGTGGAGGATTGGGTTTTTTATTTAAAATTAAAGGCAATATATTTCAACTTGATACAAGATTCAATTACAGTTTAAGCGATATATTTTCGAATAATAAACGCGACTATTTCGACACATCTAACAATTTAAATATTTCAGTGAATATGGCTTGGTTGTTACAATTGAAATAAATTTATTCCCAAAAAAATCAATTCTATTTATTAAATATTAATTATAACTCCCTAATCTAGTTCATACCATTTTTTCTTAATATTCGCCACCTGTCCTCTTCCAAGTATTATACCAACACCGATGATTCCTCCTAAGAAAATAAATATTATTAACATCAAAGGTCGGCTTGGTTTAGATTTTTCATTAGGGACAGATACTGGTTCTACAACCGTAAATACCGGAGTGTCTTTTTTTACTTGTATTTTAGCTTGTTCAAGCTGTTTTGCAAGTTCCTGAAATACAGCACTGGCAATACCATATTGGGTTTGAACACGAGTAGTTTGCACCTGTGGAACAACACTTGTAAGATTTTTATACTGATCGGTTTTTTGGGCAATATTAATCTGAAATCCTTCTGCTTTGCCCTTCATTTCATCATATCGTTCTTGAATAAATTTTAAATCGGCCTTTGCCTTTTGTACTTTAAACTGGGTTATATCACGTTGCAATAAATCCTGTGCTTTTTGCGCAAGTTGAGCTGCAGCCAATGCTTCGGGCATTTTTACTGAAAGGGTTAAATAACCTTGTTTGGCTTCCACTTCTAGTGTTACAATTTTATCTAACTCTTTACAAATTACATTTTGATCTTCGGTAAGGACAATGATCTTTCCCTTGCTACCTTTGGAAATTTCAATTTCTTTTTTTTTTCCCTTAATTGCCTTAATAATCACTCTGGGAAGTCCAATTGTGTATTTTTTTAATGTACCTAAAACGGAGGTTTTTTTATATTTGGTACTATAATCGTACAATGAAACCGGCCTATCAATATCTTTGAAGTTGATAGGCGTATTCATCAATTCGAGTTTAAAGGGCGTGCTGGTTACAATTTGAGGATACAAAACAGGAGACATATCACCACCTTGGCTCGAAGAACCTAAATCAATACCAGCCAAAGCAGCTAAGCCACTTAATCCACCTGATGAACTTTTACTTGCAGTTTGTGGCACCATAATGGTGGTGGCGGTGTATTCGACTGGCAATGTAATGGCAACAAAAATGCCTATAATTGCTCCAATAAGCAAGCAAATGAGAAAAATTTTTCGACCTGCCCAAAAGGTTTTAGCCAGTGATATAAAATCTATTTCATCTTCATCATCCAATTCTGTCTGGATATATGTTTGTTGTTCTGTCATCTTTATTTAAATTTGAACCAACAGTCAGCGACCGAAGGGAGATAATTAGACAATTAAAAAAACGCTTAATTATTCGTTTTAAACGGAATAAATTCTAATTCCTCTAATTTCTTTGATACTAATTTTCATAGATATTCAAGGATACTAATTTTTCACAGATTAAGTTTTTAAAATTTGATTCTTTACTCAAACATAAACATATTTGTCGGTTTATATGGTAATAAATAACAACCTACTCCCACCTACATTTGTTGCAACAACAATATTATTGAAAGCGTAGACATCATCATTGAGAGACTTTTCGACAATGTAGTTTCAAAGTCTATTTTTTCTTTTGGTTCTATTTTATTCTGAATTTTCTCATCATTCATTTTAAGGGTAATAGTTGAACCTGATACTACAGTTGGATAATTTTTGAAAAATATGAAGAATCGCTTTGTAGATTGCATCTGATTATTTGGATAAGTCACCGTCACACTATTTTGGTCGGCATCTTTTTGGAAACCTCCAGCATAATTTCGGATATACCATGCAGCAGATTTAGATCCCTGATAAACAACAGTTTTAATTGAATCACCTCCATAATAATTAGAATATTGATTCATTCGGGTTCCAATCTGAAGTATGGACACTGTGTTTTCGAGTCGGTTAATATTGATTATATCTCCTTCAAAAAGAATCGGGTTTTGTGAAATATTGTTTTTGTTACTAATTGCTTTAGTTAAATTCATACTAATATTTCCACGATTTTTATAAGTCCGGAATAAACTTGCACCGTAAGGGTCTGCATCATCAAGTAACCCACCTGCCTTTAAAATCACATCACTTAATTTAGTTTTTTTTGATTCTAAAAAATAAGTGCCGGGATATTTTACTTGTCCACTAACTTCAACAATTCTGCCTAGAAAAAATTCTGGAGTTAAACGTACCACCACTTGATCATAAGGTTGTAAAGAAAAATTCTTTGGACTTACAACCTGATAAGCTGAATCTACCTCTAAAGTAATCATTTTCAGCTTAATTGTCTCGGTTGGTGAAAGTATCTGACGAAATACTTCAACTCTATTAAAAGCAGCCCCCATATTAAATCCTCCAGCATTTATCAACAGATCATGTAAGGTCATACTGGCATCGTAAGTAAATGTTTTTGGAGTTTTAACTGCTCCAAATACCCTTAATTCACCAACATTTGTAAATGTACTATTGTCATAAATATTTAGTTTATCGCCTGGTTGAAGTTCAATATTATCAATATTACTCAAATCAATACGAATGTATTTTATTTCGATCGAATTAAATAGATTACGTCTAAAAATATATGCAACAGGATATACAGTACTTTTCAAACCTCCTGCCATTTCGATAGCCTGTTTAACGGTAATGCGTTCAGCAAAACTAACAATTTTCGTGAATGGTTTGCGTACATTTCCGTTCACTGCAATAGAATCTACATCACGATAAGCTGTTTTATCCATGACACGAACAAAGTCTCGCGGTTTTAAATTAAAATCAGGTATCCCAGCATTTTCGTTTGGAAAAGGGACAGACAAAAGTTCAAATGTAGAGTCAGGCCGCATCCGATCAATAAACAGAATATCTGTTTTAGCCTGATAAGTTGGTTTTGCTACATCAAGTAAACGCTTAAGTGTTGGATTTGATGAGAAATCGAATCTACCTGGATAATAAATACTTCCTTCAATATCTACATATTGATCCATAGGTTTAGTGATGGTTTTTACTCGAACAATATCGCCATTGACCAATGGAACTTTAATTTTGCCTGATAAAACATCTTGCAAATTCCACTCCAATAAGCGTTCTTCGCCATCAACATAACGTTTTACTTGAACAAAGTTAGGATATACATCCATTTTTAACCCTCCGGCAAATTGAAAAAGATCAGTCAGTGTTTCGCTGTTCAACATCTCGAAAGACATTGGGCGGTTTACAGCTCCTTCAACAGAAACTAATTTTTGAATTACTGGCACAAAAATAATATCGTTATTCTGAAGTTCACTCTTAAACTGCACAGCCGGATCGTTCATAAAAGCATAAAGGTCAATTGTTTTACGATTATTTCCACGGATAAGTTGAATTGTACGCACCGAACCAATATTAGTAGGTCCACCAGCTGCAGACAATGCATTAAACGCTGAATTAAGTGCAGATAGGCTAAACCCACCTGTAATATTGGTTTCTCCAAATACATTTACCATGATTGTTCGTGAAGTAACTATTGTAACTGCCAATTGGTCACCCCGGAATAGATAGGAAGTTGATAGATTTTTTTTAATAACCTCACGTGCTTGTGCAAGTGTAAGCCCTTTGAGAAAAATTTTAGCAGAACCAGCAGGTTGAATAGATCCATCAAGTTTTATTCGTTGTTGAATATCGGTTTGCGAAGCCCCGAAAATGGTAATATGTAATTCATCCCCTTCGCCTAGCACGTAAGTATCTGGAGCTTGTGCACCATCGTTAGTTCGAAAAACATCTAAGGATTGATTGTTAAACAATGAATGCCCATAAATATTTGATTTTATAATTTTTTTAGTAGAATCGGCTTGTATTTCATACTCAAAATCATCAGTTAAAATCTTCTTTTTCGACAAGTTATATTTTGATTGATTAATAGATTTTGATTGATTAATAGATTTTGATTGATTAATAGCTTTTGTTTGATTAATAGATTCTAGTTTATTTTTAGATTTTGATTGATTAGCTATCGCTTCCATATCAAGTATAGTTGACGATAAAAATGTACTTTCTTCATTAGAAACAGGAGCTAAACTAGAATTGTTACTGCCAATATTATTGTTACTAGAAGTTGTATTTGATTGTTTAGTTCCTGCTTTCTTTTCTGCTTGCATCTGGTCTAGAATAGATATCACCCTTGACTGATATTGGGGTAACTGAGCTGGCGGAATATTTTCCAGGTCAATACCGTTTTGTAATAAACGGTTTCGAACCTCGCTCTCTGTCAATCCTCGTTTTTGCAATTCACTGGTAATCAATTGCTGTGTAGTAGGCGAAGTATTTATTTGCGTTTGAGCAAGTACCTGTCTGGAAAGAAATAAAAATAGAACAACTATAATTAAATAAAATAAGGGTGTTTTCAACATTAATGATTTCATATTGAATTAATTTAATGACTAAATCTAATTTAGTAAATAATAAAATTAATATTTTTTTTTTGCGAATAAAAACGCGATAAAGTTTAATTTAAGGTCTCACTTAGGGATACGGAAATATAAGCATCTCCCAATAAATTGGGATAAATTGAAAGAATGTTTTAAAACATTATCAATTATTAACTTTTCAATTTCAGTATTTAAGAACTGAATATGTCTATTCAATACTAAATAAAAATCTCATTTATTATGTTAATATTAATTTGATTTAAAATAAATATCTCACTCTGCTGAAAGCAGTCTTTAGTGATACGAAGACAAATGGAAATATTCCGTTTGTGCTCTAAACATCAGAGGATCTGACTCATTGGTACTAAATTAAGAAACTAAGTGCAAAAATACTCAAAACTGAATGAGTATGCAAACATTAAGAGATATTTCATCAAAATTCAGATGATTTTGTAGATAAATTCGTTCCTCAATGAAATTTATTATTAATTCTACTTTGACAGATTTATCTTAAAAGAAATAATAACGCGGATTTAGCGGATTATTTTTTGAAATGATATCTGATTTATACACGGATTAAAAAATTTAATAAATGAAATTTGTTGATTGAAGTTATAGTATCTCTTTATTTCATCCTAATTTTGACTTGTCAAAATTTAATACCGAATTTTATCTGTTTTTTTTTATTTATTTCTGTTTTAATCTGCTTTGTCCGTTAAATCCGCATTGTTATTCTTTTGAATTACATTCCTTGAAAATTAATCTTTAATCTTTCAAAGAAGAATTAATTTTTTTAATTCCCAAACCCGCAATGGGTGAGTTCTAGAGCGTTATTTAAAGTTAAATCAATCATATTCAAGCATTTTAAACTTTTTTAATTCTAATTTATTAGACATTAATTTTTTTTGGAAAGATAAGTTTATTTTAATCCTGAGTCCACTCTTAAAAGTATTTTCTTTTTAATTTAAATAGTTAAAATTTTCAATTAAAAAGTGTGTCTCAAAAAATAAGAGACACACTTTCTAATTATACTTCTTTTTATAAATTGTTAAATTTTGTCAGATATTAGGTATAAATCTGGTCTAAAATTGTAAGTAAAAAATTTAGTATTTGTTTATAAAACAGAAGAAACCAATGAAACGAATACAATGATTCTTAATGATTACATTGTTAACAATAAGAATATATGTATTTAATTAAATTATAACATTATCAGATATTTACGGCAATTTATTTTTTAAAACCATAAAGAGCTAATTCACCTAATTCTTCTTCAATTCGTAGCAATTGATTGTATTTTGCCATACGATCTGAACGACTCAATGAACCAGTTTTAATTTGTCCTGAGTTGGTAGCAACTGCAATATCAGCAATGGTTGCATCTTCGGTTTCGCCCGAGCGATGCGAAGTAACCGAAGTGTAACCAGCACGGTGTGCCATTTCAATAGCATCTAGAGTTTCGGATAAAGTTCCAATCTGATTTACTTTAATCAAAATGGAATTGGCACAACCCAAATCAATTCCTTTTTTCAGATAATCGACATTAGTTACAAATAAATCGTCGCCAACCAATTGTATTTTCTTTCCTAATTTTTCTGTTAACAATTTCCAACCATCCCAATCACCTTCGTTCATTCCATCTTCGATAGAATCAATCGGATATTTTGCAGCTAATTCAGCTAAAAACTCAACTTGTTGAGCCGATGTGCGTTTTGCTCCACTTGGTCCTTCAAATTTTGAATAATCATAAATTCCATCTTTGTAAAACTCGGATGCTGCACAATCCAAACCGATTGTCACATCTTTTCCGGCTTTGTAACCGGCTTTTTCGATGGCTACAATAATTGATTCTAAAGCATCTTCAGTACCTTTCAATGCGGGTGCAAAACCACCTTCATCACCAACTGCTGTGCTTAAGTTGCGGTCGTGAAGTACTTTTTTCAATGAATGGAAAACTTCGGCACCCATTCGCAAACCTTCGCTAAACGATTTTGCGCCGATAGGGCGAATCATAAATTCTTGAAAAGCAATAGGCGCATCGGAGTGCGAACCACCATTGATAATATTCATCATTGGTATTGGTAACACAAATGCATTAGTACCACCAATATAACGATATAATGGCATATCAAGGTATGCAGCTGCAGCTTTTGCTACTGCAAGCGAAACACCCAAAATGGCATTTGCTCCTAAATTGGATTTGGTTTTTGTACCGTCCAATTTAATCATTAATTTGTCGATTGTACGCTGTTGTAAAGCACTAATACCAATCAATTCTGGAGCTAATACATCATTAACATTGGCAACAGCTTTCAAAACACCTTTACCTAAATAACGTTTTTTATCACCATCGCGCAATTCAATCGCTTCATTTTCACCGGTCGATGCTCCAGAAGGAACAGCCGCTCGACCCAAAACTCCCGATTCTAAATAAACATCTACTTCTACGGTTGGATTTCCACGTGAATCAAGTATTTCACGGGCTACAATTTTTTCTATTTTACTCATTTTTATAATTATTATTTATTTGAATTTTTAGAGATTTATTTTTAATAAAGCGCTTATCCACTTCGGTCAAATGTTTTTGCTAATATACTATATTTCAAGCATTTATATAAATGGCGAAATCGAAGCTAATTCATTGACATAATGGCTGTTGTGCTTTTTAACCTTTATCGAAAGGGATAAGCAGTTTTAATAATATAAACGCCTTAAAGATCAAATTGTTCGTTATTTTTTTTCAATATGAATGATTTTATATCGAAAAATTGAGTATTTTTGTAAGCATTTTATTAAATATAAACATTATGAAAAAAGTAATTCTCATTCTAATGATTGGCATAAGTGTGTCGTCTAATTCTCAATTTTATAAAAATAAGATTCAATCGATTATTAAACAGGGTATAACTACACCAAATAACAATGATCAAAATATTTCCGGATTAAAAAGTTCGCTGAATATCGGCATTGAGAAAGCCGTAGGAACATTGGGAATCGAAAATGGTTTCTATAATGATGCCGTTTTAAAGATATTATTACCTCCTGAAGCACAACCAATCATCAATAATATAAAAATTGTACCTGGCGGGCAGGATTTGGTTGACAAAACTATCCTATCACTCAATCGCACCGCAGAAGATGCTGTAAAAGAGGCTTTAACTATCTTCAAAAAAGCAATATTAAATATGAGTATTTCCGATGCTATGGGAATATTATTTGGAAAAGATAATGCTGCTACCGAATATCTTCATCAGGCAACCTATTCTGAATTAAAGCTTGCATTTGCACCTAAGGTGAAGGCATCACTTGCCAAACCACTCGTTGCGAATGTTTCAACCATTGAAACATGGAATACACTTTGTTTAGGTTATAATGGTGTGGCAAACTCAACGGTAGGCAAAATATCACGTTTGAAAACGGTGAATGTAGATATAGAAAACTACGTGACCGAAAAAGCGCTTGATGCCCTATTTGTCAAAATTGCAAACGTAGAAAAAGCCATCCGCACCAATCCTGAAGCACGTGTAAACGACTTATTGAAAACCGTTTTCGGACAGTTGGATAAAAAATAACTATTGTTGTGAACTAATCATTAATAATTCCTGATAAATCCGGAAAAATTACATTCGGAATCCATTTCAGGAAAAATTTATTATTGAGTCTCCTCCGAAAGCCAGTATTTAGCACACAGAATACACAGAATTGACAGATTATCATTAAATATTTTACAATATTATTTTCAATTGTTTGAAATCTAAATATATATGGACTTTATAATTATCGTGTTTTTTTCGTTTATTCCGTTTTTTCTGTGTGCTAATGATTTTCGGAGTGAACTCATTATTGAAGAATTGAAACAACCTGAATTCAATCGTAATACACATCAAACCAAAGTTTTATTTGTTATATTAAGGAAGAAACTCGACAATAACAAATTGAATTTCTATTCAAACTCTACTATTGTAATTCCTGCTCCACCAAACTGAATATGTTCATCGCGAAATTTTTTTACTCCGTTTAGTGTAGATAAATAATGTCGAATGATTTGTCGCAATGTACCTGTTCCTGTACCGTGTAATATACGCACACCCGAAATACCAACCATTATTGCATCATCTATAAAATACATAACTGCCTGCAATGCCTCCTCCCTTCGCATACCACGCACATCAATTTCCGAACTAAAAGTTAGTTTTCGCTGACGAACTTCATCATTTCCAGTGCTTTTCAACCCGTCGTATTTTTTTGCTTCCTTTTTTAATTGTATGTTGCTAATAGGTTCCAATTTTGCTAATTTCACAGTCGATTTTAAATTTCCAATTGCCACAACAGCCTGTTTATCTAGCATTTCCAGAATTACACATGTGACGATTTGTCCTTTTAAGCGAACGTTTGAGCCCACTTGAAAAGCTCCAACTAACTTCCCCGAAGGTGAGGAATTGAAATTAGTTTTCGCTGCATTATTATTTTTAACAAATACTTGGTCTTTAAAGTCCCCCTTCTGTGGATTTAGGGGGCTTTTGAATTTTTCAAATTCTTTCCTGATTTCTTTTGTCTTCTCCTTTTCCGCACCAGCCTCCTTTATTTGCCGAATGGTATTTTCGATTTTAGCATTGGCTTCGCTCAACAAATTCTGAGCTTCAGCATTTGCTTTTTGAGTTATTTCTTTCCGCTGCTTATCAATTCCAGCCATTTCATTTTCGTACTTTTCGAGTGTTTCTTGCAATTTTTTTTCTTTCTGACGAATTTGCTGGCGTTTATTTTCCCAATATCGTTTATCACGCACAATATCCTGTAAATGCTTGTCATAATCGAGGTGCTCCGCTCCCACTTTACTGGTGGCATCAGTAATCAAATCTTCGGGAAGACCAATTTTTCGGGCAATTTCAATGGCAAACGAACTTCCGGGATTGCCTATACTGAGTTGAAAAAGTGGTAGCAGATTTTGACGGTCGTACAACATTGCTCCATTCACAACTCCAATGGCATCTTCGGCAAAGTGCTTTAAATTAGTATAATGAGTAGTTAATACACCATAAGTTTGATTTCGGTTGAAGCGTTCCAAAGTAGCTTCAGCAATCGCTCCACCAATCATGGGTTCAGTTCCGGTTCCAAATTCGTCGATTAATAGTAATGTTTTTGAATTGCTATTTTTAATAAAAAACTTCATATTCAGCAAATGCGAACTATAAGTCGACAAGTCATTTTCAATAGATTGTTCGTCGCCAATATCAATAAAAAGTCGTTCATAAATGCCTGAACGACTGCTATCGTGCAGCGGAACAAGTAAACCACATTGCAGCATATATTGTAAAAGTACCACCGTTTTCAAACAAACCGACTTTCCTCCGGCATTTGGACCGGATATCAATAAGATTCGCTGTTTTTCATTCAATGTAATATCCAGTGGTACAATACTTTTACCTTGTTTTTTCAACGAAAGAAATAATATCGGATGTATTGCTTTAGTCCATTCAAGTTGGCAGATTTCATCAACACGCGGTTTTATGGCTTTAATTTCTATGGCAAAAAGTGCTTTGGCTCGCAAAAAATCAATCTGACCCAAAAAATATTGAGAAGCAAAAATGGATTCGGTATGTGGACGAACAAAATTGGTGAATTCTACCAAAATGCGAATAATTTCTCTTCTTTCCTCACCTTCCAATTCACGCATTCGGTTGTTGGCTTCAACTACCTGAGTAGGTTCAATAAAAACTGTTTTTCCTGTGGCAGATTCATCGTGCACTATGCCACTTACTTTGCGCTTAAAAGCTGGTGAAACAGGAATAACCAATCGTCCTTCGCGCATGGTGGGTGTTACATCTTTTTCTACATAACCATCGGCTTGTGCCTGACTAAGAATGGAATTCAGCGTTCGTGAAATGGAACTTTGAACCTGAAAAACATCTTTTCGAATTCGTGATAATTCAGCAGATGCATTGTCTTTTATCTTTCCAAATTTATTCAGAATACTCTCAATTCGATTGATTATCAGCGGAAATGTTTCATTGCCATTGACCAATTCGTGTAAGTGAGGATAAACTTCAACTTCGTGTATGGTCAGAAATGAAACCAACAGTCGCACTGCTTCCAATGCGCGCCGAAGATCAAAAACATCCAATTCATCCAGAAACAAACCCTCCACTCGCACACGCGACAATGCCGGACGCACATCGTAAAAATGACCAATCGGTAATTCGTCAGCATCAGTAGTAAGCACACGCAGCATTTCGTCAGTCTGACTGAGCATTCGCATCACATCAGCATAGTTCGACGAAAACTGAATTTCATCAACTTTTTCTTCTCCCAATGCGCTCACACATTTTTCTTTCAACAATTGGCGAATGGTGTTAAAAGCTATTTTTTGCTCGAAATGAAGTGGATATAACATAAGCCCCCTAAATCCCCCGAAGGGGGACTTTTTGATTAGTTTTATTGTTTAATTTTGGTAAAATTTTGGATTCTCTGAATTGTAATTCTTTGGTTCTTATATAAAATGTTTTTTTTCATTATACTTTTTTCTTCTCATTTTATGTTCTTCGTAATGAACAAAACTAATCAATCTTTAAGTCCCCCTCTGGGGGATTAAGGGGGCTTTTCCCTAAATGTATTTAGGGGGCTTCTTTCCGTTTCGCCTCGTCCCAAATCACATCCATTTCTGCCAGACTCATTTCTTTCAGGTCTTTGCCTATGGTGATCGTTTTGGATTCCAGGTAATTGAAGCGACTGATAAACTTGCGGTTAGTACGTTCCAATGCATTTTCGGGATTAATGTCGTACAATCGGGCAGCATTGATCAAACTGAAAAGCAAATCACCAAACTCAGCTTCCATCTTGTCTTTGTCCATTGCTCCAATTTCTACCTTAAGTTCGTTGATTTCTTCCTGTACTTTGTCCCAAACCTGTTCCCTGTGTTCCCAATCGAAACCAACACGGTGGGCTTTGTCCTGAATACGGTGTGCTTTAATTAATGCCGGAAGTGAATTTGGTACTCCTGCCAATACGGATTTATTTCCTCCTTTTTCTTTCAATTTCAAACTTTCCCAATTTTGCATTACCACTTCGCTGGTTTCAGCTTCAACTTCAGCAAAAATATGTGGATGACGATAAATCAGCTTCTCGCATAAACCTTTACAAACATCGTAAATATCAAAATCCTGCGTTTCGTTACCCATTTCGGAATAAAAAACAATATGCAACAATATGTCACCCAGTTCTTTGCGAATTTCTTTTTTATCATCCCGAATAATAGCATCTGCCAGTTCGTAAGTTTCTTCAATGGTTAGTGTACGCAAACTTTCAAAAGTTTGTTCTTTGTCCCACGGACATTTAGCACGCAGTTTGGTCATTATTTCGAGCAAACTCTCAAATTGTTTCAATTTTTCTGTTATAGAGTGCATAAGCTTTTTGGGTTCAATAAATAATTTCAAATTCACGCAAAGATAAGCATTTTTCATCTTCCAATAATCAATTTTATTTCTTCATGAAACTGCGGCTACATCTGTGTTTCTAAAAATGATTTCACAATTAAGATTATTTAACTATAAAAGTATTGCATATTAGAAATATTGCAATACTTTTACGGTGCACTATAACACTAATACACTGTTATCGTTATAATAAATAAATATATAACTAAAAAATTATGATAAAGATTAAAAATTTAGAATTTAGCTACAATCGCAAAACCCGATTATTATCTGACTTGAATTTGCAACTCGAAGCAGGTCACATTCATGGACTCTTAGGAAAAAACGGCGAAGGAAAAAGTACCTTGTTGAAATTAATTTCTGGCTTGGTTTTTCCGACTCAGGGTGAAATATGCGTTATGGGATTTGAACCCCGTAAACGTCATCCCGAAATGCTACAGGAAATATTCTTCCTTCCCGAAGAATTGCCTCAAATTCTCCTCAGTATTGAGAATTACGAAAAAGTTTATGCTCCTTTTTATCCAAAATTCAACTCTGAACAATTTGACAATTATCTGAAAGAATTTGAAATTGATTCAAAGAAATCGGCATTGAACAAATTATCGCAAGGACAAAAAAAGAAAGTATTTATTGCTTTCGGATTAGCCACAAATACAAAATTGCTGCTGATGGACGAGCCTTCCAACGGGTTAGACATTCCATCCAAAGGACAATTTCGCCGCATGGTGGCTTCGGCTATCGACGATGAACGTTGTTTGGTGATTTCTACTCATCAGGTGCGCGATCTGGATAGCCTTATTGATGGCATTATTATCATGGAAGGTCACGAAATTGTATTTAACGAGCCTATTGAAAACATCACCAAAAAGCTGTTATTCAAAGTTGTAGACAGAAATGAATCTAATGACACGGAAATCTATTCCGAAGATTCGCTCAGGGGACGTTATCAGGTAAGCGAAAACATTACCGGCGAAGAAAGTAAACTGGACATCGAATTGCTGTTTAATGCAGTAATTGCTAATAAAAATCGGGTTAAAAACTTGTTTTCGACCAAAAATAATTAACTATTATTTTTTACAATTATAATTCAAAATTATGAATACAACATTCAATTTCAACCTTATAGGCTTATTAATTAAGCGCTTTTTTATGGAAAACAAACAAAAGGAAATCACTTTTTGGGGTATAACAACCGTAATTTTTATGATTATGCGAGAACCCACTTCTGTAGAAATGTTTTTATATATTTCAGGTTTTATTTTTGCTGCACGCATGTTTAAAGAATTCGGTTACACACCCGGTGGAATGCATTATTTATTAATTCCAACCACACAACTCGAAAAACTCATTTCGAATATTCTACTGAGTATCGTGTATTACTTTATCATGTTTCTGATAACTTACACGATAGGAACTTTATTAGGAACTTTAATTGGCAATCTAATTCTTTCCACACAGCAACCGGTTGGACTGGACTTTTTTCAAATTGGCTCAATCTCAACAGTTTGGGAAAATAACATTATTCATCACAATGGATTTTGGAAAATTTTTCTCGATTTTGCACAGATACAATCTATTTTTATCCTTGGTTCTCTTTACTTTAAGCGTAACGCATTAAGTAGAACATTTTTATCATTGATAATCATCATGGTTGTTCTTGTTTTGATAGAAGTATTCTTACTGAGAATCACTTTTGGAACCTACCATTTGAGCGGACAATCATTAAAATTCATTTTTGCTTCAGGGGATAATTTATTTTCCAGTTTTGAAAATGCCGTAAATATAATAGAATATCTTTTTATCCCTTATCTCTGGGCGGTGAGTTATTTCCGTTTAACCGAAAAACAAGTATAACATTATGGAATTCAAGGACAATCAAGCCATTTACCTGCAAATAGGCGATTACGTATGTGAACAAATTCTACTTGGAAGGTGGAACGAGGGCGAGCGTATTCTATCGGTCAGGGAATTGGGAGTAGCTCTGGAAGTGAATCCCAATACGGTATTACGCACTTTCGATTTTCTGCAAAGTATCGAAATTATTTTCAACAAACGAGGTGTTGGTTACTTTGTTGTTGAACAAGCCAAAAGTAAGATTATTGAGTATCGACGGAAACAATTTTTAGAAAATGAACTTCCGGTTATATTCCGAAGTATGGAAATTTTAGGAATGAAAATTGAAGATTTAAATCAACAATACAAAATATATTTAAAATCAAACCCATAATCGTAATGAAAACTACTAACAGAATTCCAAATGCAATAGCAGTAGTAATAATTGTTGGGTTATGAATGGTTGACAATATGGAAAATAAAAATATCATTTTAGAACAAATCCAACAATTTACTGCAAATTAAACACAAATCAGGAAGATTCAGATGCAAACAAAACATCTGAAAATAACTTCATCAATAATACAAAATCAATGCTAATAACAAGTATTCAACATTTTATTTCAACTATATGAAAACAAGTAACAAATTACTCATAGGACTATTCACAGCAATAGTTTTTGGCATGATAATCACTAATATTGTAGTAAAGAAAGAAATGGATAAATTTCCAAAATCTACAAATCAAGTGGAAATAAGCATGCCATCCGATTCGCTTTCGGGCGATAGTATTGCGTTGGATTCAGCCATAAGTATTCAATAAATATGAAGATTTTAAAACTGAAGATGATAAGCAAAAAACCAACACTGGTTTTTTGCTTATTGATGGATGCATTGGGTTTGACAACATATTTATTACCTGGTATTGGCGAATGGTTCGATGTGCTGTGGGCACCATTGTCGGCAATAATTTTTTATTGGAGTTTCGATGGCAAAATTGGCAAAATTGGGAGTTTTATCAATTTTGCAGAAGAAATACTTCCCTTTACCGACCTTGTACCATCTTTTATATTGGGATATTTATTTAATCGGTTTTACAAATAATGACAACCAAACTCAAAATTCACACATTTATGCATGTTCCATTCGAAGGATTGGGCTGCATCGAAAATTGGATCAAGCAAAACGAACATTCAGTCAACTATACTAAGTTTTACAAGGATTTTAGTTTGCCAAATCTCACCGAAATTGATTGGCTTATCGTAATGGGTGGACCAATGAGTGTGTATGATGAAGCAACATATCCATGGCTAATACAGGAAAAAGAATTTATCCGTCAGGCAATTAGTAATGGTAAAACAGTGATTGGAATTTGTCTTGGTACGCAACTTATTGCCGAAGTACTTGGAGCTAAGGTATATCCAAATAAACAAAAAGAGATTGGTTGGTTCGAAATTGAAATTTCTGAAAAAGCAAAAAAATTACCACTTACTGATGGATTTGATAATCGATTTACAGTTTTTCATTGGCATGGTGACACTTACGATTTACCTGCAGGCAGCACATTAATGTTCAGTTCAGATGTTTGTAAAAATCAGGCATTTATTTACAACAATAAGGTACTGGGGTTGCAATTTCATTTGGAAGTAACACCGCAAACGGTGGAACTTTTGGTTGAAATCGGAGCTACAGAATTGGTAGAAGATGAAACTGTTCAATTGGCAAAACAGATAATGGAACAAACTGGATCTATTGATTCTAATAACCAGAAAATGTATCAGCTTTTGGATTATTTTGAAAAAAACACCCTAAAACCAAACCGATGAATAGGAAGAGTTTTGGTGTTTCATTTTAACGTTTTATCACTTTCAATCCGGCATTCAACCAAATATCAAGGTCTTTTGTTAAATTCTGCTCTACATTATATTAGAGATTATTTGAATTAATTTGTTATATGGTTGTTTATCAACAATATTCATTTGTATTTTACGTTAAAGATTCATATTAATAAATGATATGAATAATGCAATACGACAAGATTAAAAAGGTAACTACTCAGCACCCCTAGAAAAGGATCAATCGTTATTTGCCACGGCAAGG
>JACDZH010000030.1 GCA_013426815.1 Paludibacter sp. | reverse complement strand
TCAAATTCATAAAATATTCTGTATCATCAACTTAGGGGTGCTGAGTAGTTACATAATTTGAGATAAGTTAGCACTTGAGCAATATTAACACCTTTAAACGTTTCAACATTTTTTAATTCAATAACTACTCTTGAATTAACAAGTAAATCAATTCGATATCCGCAATCCAATTTTATCTCATCAAAAATCAATGGTAATGCTTTTTCTTCTTCTACTGTGAGTCCGGCTTTTCTTAGTTCATAAGCGAGACATGCTCTTTAAGTACTTTCTAATGGACATGGTCCTAATTTAGTGTGTACTTTGAAAGCACAATCAAGAATTATTTTACTTATTTGGTCATCAGTCATTATTCTTTTTTTAGTTCCACTAAGTCTCTCAAAGTTTTCACTAAGTTACACTAAGTTTTTATTACTTTGTGAGGCTTTGTGTTTTACTTAGTGATACTTTTAATGAAAGCATCAAGCACTCCAGATGAATATTCGAACATCTCCTCAGTAAGTCCCGGATAGGTTCCTAAAAAGAAAGTATTGTTCATGATAAAATCTGTATTTTCCAAATTATCAGCAATTCGCCAGTTTTTGTTTACAAAAGCCGGTTGTTTTGCCATGTTTCCTGCAAAAAGATTACGAGTTTCAATCAATTTTTCACTTAGGTAACGTGTAAATTCATCACGGGTGAATGGTGCATCCTTTTTGATGGTTACAATAAATGCAAACCATGCTGGATCTGAACCTTCAGTAGCTTCGGGTAAAGCGAAGTATTGAGGATATTTAGCAAAAATGCTGTACCATTCTTTGAAATTAGCTTTTCTTTTTTCGCAAAACTCCGGAAGTTTATCCATTTGTGCTGCACCGATAGATGCTTGTATATCGGTCATTTTTAGGTTGTAACCAATTTCAGAATATACATATTTATGGTCGTAGCCAAAAGGAAGATTTCCAAATTTTTGTGAGAAACGTTTTCCACAGGTGTTGTTTTCGCCACCCATGCAATAACAATCGCGTCCCCAGTCACGGAAAGCACGCACTAAATTGGCTAATTGTGGGTCGTTGGTACATATTGCACCACCCTCACCTGTAGTAATGTGGTGAGCCGGATAGAATGAAATTGTAGAAAGGTGTCCGTAAGTACCTGTTTTCTTGCCTTTGTAAGCACTACCAAATGCATCGCAATTGTCTTCAATCACCCATAGATTGTGCTCGTTAGCCAATTCCATAACTGCGTCAATATTGAAAGGATTTCCAAGTGTATGGGCAATAAAAATACAACGTGTTTTAGGCGTTATGGCTTTACGCATCATTTCCACATCAATGTTATATGTTGGGAATTCCACATCAATAAAAACAGGTATCAATCCGTATTGAATAATGGGTGTAACAGTGGCTGGAAAACCGGCAGCAACAGAAATAACCTCATCGCCTGCTTTTAATCTTCTGTCACCCAATTTTTCTGAGGTCAAAGCTGAGAAAGACAATAAGTTAGCCGAAGAGCCTGAGTTAGTTAGCAATACATGTTCTAAACCCAAGAAATCAGCAATTTTTTCTGCAAATTCTTCCGAGAATCGACCTTCAGTAAGCCAAAAATCCAATGATGCTTCAACTGCATTAATAATTTCCTGTTGATTAAAAACTCTTCCTGCATAATTCACTTTTGATTTTCCAGAGATAAACTCAGTTTTGGTAAACCGTGCTTCATGATATTCTATTGTTTTGGCGATAATTTCTTGTCGTAATTGTTTAAAATCTGACATAACTGATATTTAATTTTTAATTTATAGATTGTATAATATTATTTTAAGTGCCTTCATCGGTTCAATGTAGCCACTATAACTTCGGTTAATTTCAATTGACTTTGTCGGTTTAGAAGGAAAGTTCCAGCTTTTTTTATTCAATTATCTTTTTTTTGGGCAGTTTAGTTTCACCGTACTCTCGCACGATTGAATCGGGTGAGATTTTTTAATTCTAAATTATTACCACACTATTCAATTGTGCTGTAGTTAAAAGTCAATGTCTTTAAAGTGTTAAACTTGCACGATTATTCGTGAAAGTAAGTCTCCATACTTACAACATTTAGAATTTCACGTCAGATTTTGTTTTGTAAACTGTATTTTATTTTCATAACTAAACTTCATTTTTTTACGACTTAGTTCATCTTCTTCATTCTAAATTCTTCATTCTACAAAAGTATAATTTTTATTTTGATTTTTATGAGTTAACGAGAATATATTTTGACTTATTTTGATATATTGTAAATGGTTGAATATTTAATAATTGATAATTAAACATTGTAAAATAAATTTTGAATTCATTGAATTCACGCACTTACGAAATCGTTAAACAATAATCGTTAATCACTATTTTAAATCGTTTTACCCTCTGCTGACGAAAGTATGTGAGATAAGATATGACAATTTCAAACTATATAAATAGTGCACTTTGGCATAAGTTCGAAATATAAATTTAGGCATGCAGATGCTTATAACTAATCGTTATTCGTACTTTTTAGAACGAAATACAATAAAAATACGTTTATTTTATCGAAAATGCTTTATCTGGAAAATTGACTAAATATACAGTTTCTGTTGCCCGAGTGAGTGCAGTATATAACCAGCGATAAAAATCGCTGTTCAATTGTTCTTCTAAAATTCGACCAGGATCAATAAATACTTTTTTCCATTGACCACCTTGTGCTTTGTGACATGTTAGTGCATAACCAAATTTTACTTGCAATGCATTATAATAATCATTTTCAACAACCTTTTTAAATATTTCGCGTTTAGTTGTAATTTCGGGATAATCTTCAGCAATTGCTTCGAATAATTTATTCGTCATCTCCTTCATTTGTGAGGGTGATTCTGATTTCAAGGCATCAAGCCATATACGTGCATCAATTTCCCATTCGTAATCTATTGATCTTAACGATAAATCAAGAAATCGAAAGCCGTACATTTCATGGAACTTTTTTATTCTTACTACTTGAAGAATATCACCATTAGCGATAAAATCTATTTCTTTATAAGGTTTGTTCCAAAAATAATTATTCCTTGTAACCATAAGCAAATCACCATTGCTAAGTTCTTCATCTTTCAACATTACTCGAGTGCGAATGCCATTGTTGTATATGTTGGCAAGTTTATTAGTCCTTGTCACAACTATTGTATCTTCTATACCTACCCCATCGTAAGAATGCACTATTTCATCAATCAACTCCATACCACTGAGTTTGATAATGTCAGAAAAACCTTCCAATTCAAAGTGTGGAAATTCATTGGTTTTCTCATCTAAAAGTTGTTGACGCAGTAAAGTTGCATTATGTAGAATTCCACTTTTTAATGCATGACGAACAACATGAGTCAATGAAAACTCATGCATGTGTAAACCATACCCAATTAACTTATCACGCTCCAATGCAGGACTATGTGGTTGTAAAACAGGTGGTAATTGAGCCAAATCACCTAAAAGCAACATACTACAACCTACACTACTATAAACAAATTGCACCAAATCATCAAGCAAACGACCTGATCCAAATGCAGTATCAGTGCTGGTATTCGAAATCATAGAAGCTTCATCTATAATAAAAAGAGTATGTGTCTGAAGGTTATCGGCCAATTGAAACCTAAATTCAGACATTGACTTCTGTCGGTAAATTTTTTTGTGAATTGTTAATGCTGGAAACCCTGAATAGTTTGCAATTACCTTTGCTGCTCGCCCGGTTGGTGCCAAAAGTGTAGTTTTCTGCTTCAATTCGTTCATGGCTCGTACCAAAGCACTTATCACATAAGTTTTTCCTGTGCCTGCATAGCCCCGAAGTAGAAATACTTTTTCAGCATCATAAGATATCAAAAATTGACCCAACAAATCAATTAACTGAGTTTGTTGTTGGGTTGGTTCAAAGGGCAGTTGAACCAGAATTTGCTTTGCTAAAAAATTTTGTAACATATTGCAAAGATATACATAAGAAATAAACTTGAATACCAATAGACAATTAATATTGTAAAATACCACTACATAATCATACTTGTAATTAAATCTAGTATTTAGAGTCTATTGCTGATAAAATCATCAATATCCTTAACACAGTTTATTATTAAAATTTCATTTTTTTTTTATATTTAATATCAACTTTTGCAGAACTTGATGAATTGTTGAAAAGAATTTCTAATTTTGTAGTCGAATTTGTTAAATAAGTGTTTTATGAAAAAACTAATCCTAATTTGTATGTCAAGTTTGTTAATGGCATGTGGAGCTGAGAAATCAGCCTCTCACAGCATCAAAGAGTTTAAATATTCAGTTGATAAATTTGCTGATGTTGAAATATTGCGTTATCGAGTTTCTGATTTCGAAAATTTAAGTTTGAAACAAAAAGAGTTGATTTTTTACCTGTCACAAGCTGCTTTGGAAGGTCGTGATATTCTTTACGACCAAAATAACAAATACAATCTTTGTATTCGTCGTACTTTAGAAGCTGTGTTTGAAAACTATAAAGGAGATAGAAAATCGGCTGATTTTGAAAATCTTACAACCTATTTAAAAAGGGTTTGGATGGGAAATGGTATACATCATCATTATTCAGAAGAAAAGTTTATTCCTGAATTTTCTGCTGCATATTTTAAATTAGCAGTAAAAAGTATTGATCCTGGCAAATTGCCACTTTCAAAGGGTGAAACAGTTGAAGAATTGATTGTGAAACTAACACCGATTTTATTCGACCCCGAAATTTTCTCAAAACGAACCAATCAAGCAGAAGGAGTTGATTTAATTCAGACATCAGCCAACAATCTTTATGAGGGAGTGACTCAAACTGAAGTTGAAAACTTTTATTTAAATATGAAAAATCCAAACGATAATACACCAATTTCGTACGGATTGAACAGCAAACTTATGAAAGAAAATGGCAAATTGGTAGAAAAAACATATAAAGTTGGAGGGATGTATAGTGCAGCTATTCAACGTATTGTAAATTGGTTGGAAAAAGCTGCAAATGTTGCTGAGAATAATAATCAACGTGATGTAATACTAACTTTGATTGATTTTTATAAAACCGGAAACCTCAAAACTTATGATGATTATTCAATCAAATGGGTAGAGGATTTAACTTCACAAATTGATTTTGTGAATGGATTTACCGAAACTTACGGCGATCCGTTAGGTTTGAAAGGAAGTTGGGAGTCATTGGTAAATTTCAAAAATATCGAAGCTACAAAACGTACAGAAATTATCAGCTCCAACGCCCAATGGTTTGAGGATAATTCACCAGTCGACAAACAATTTAAAAAGGAAAAAGTAAAAGGTGTTTCGGCAAAAGTTATTACAGCAGCCATTTTAGCCGGCGATTGTTACCCCGCCACACCAATTGGTATTAATTTACCGAATACCAACTGGATTCGTCGTGATCATGGCTCAAAATCTGTAACCATTGAAAATATAACCAAAGCATATGATCAGGCTTCATTGGGAAATGGATTTGCAGAAGAATTTATGTGGAGCGATGTAGAACGCAAACGTGCCAAGGACTTTGCTTCGATGACAAATAATTTACATACCGATTTACACGAATGTCTTGGTCATGGTTCAGGCAAATTGCTTCCTGGAGTTGACCCTGATGCACTAAAAGCTTATGGTTCAACTATTGAAGAAGCACGTGCCGATTTATTTGGATTATATTATATGGGTGACAAAAGAATTGTTGAGTTGGGACTATTACCTGATAAAGATGCTTACAAAGCGGAATATTATCAATTTTTAATGAATGGTTTGATGACTCAATTAACTCGCATTCAACCTGATAAAAACATTGAAGAAGCACACATGCGAAACCGTCAACTCATTGCCTCATGGGTATACGAAAGAGCCAAAGTTGATAAGTCAATTGAAATGATAACCCGGAATGGAGAAACATTTGTTAAAATAAACGATTATCAAAAAGTGAGGGCATTATTTGGTCAATTGTTAGCCGAAATTCAACGGATTAAATCGACAGGTGATTACGAAGGTGGTAAAAAACTGGTAGAGACTTATGGTGTAAAAGTAAATCAGACTTTACATGCTGAAGTTTTGGAACGTTATAAAAAACTGAATCTGGCTCCTTATCGTGGTTTTGTAAATCCGGTATATACTTTGGTAAAAAATGGAAAAGATGAAATAACAGACGTAACAATTTCTTACAATGAAGATTATGTTGAGCAGCACTTGAGATATTCGAAAGAGTTTTCGAGTTTGAATACCAATAATTAAAATTCCAAAACGTAAAAAAAACAAGGCTGTCAGAAAAAAAATGACAGCCTTGTTTTTGGTTAGTATTACTTGTTAAGTTCCTGAAGGATTTTGTGCATTTTATCTACAAGTGACATATTATCATCCGAATGAATAATGAAATCGGCTTTTGACATTTTAGTATCTTCAGAAACTTGATTGGACATTCTTGCCTTAACCTGTTCGGCAGTAATACCATCACGTTTCATAACCCGAAAGATTCTAACTTCTTCAGAAGCTGTTATAACAATCACTTTATCAACCAATTGATTAAATTTACTTTCAAAAAGAATAGCCGATTCAATAAAAAGAAATTTCTGGTTTAAATGAATTTTTATCCAGTTTTTAAAGTCAGTTTCTACAACCGGATGAACTATAGAATTCAGTTTTGAAAGTAATTCTTTATTACCAAAAACCAGTTGAGCTAATATCTGACGGTTTAATCCTTGTTTGGAATAAACTTTTTCACCGAACAAATCCACCAATTGCTTGCGAATTTTTGGATTTTCGTTTTGTAAATGTTTTGCCACAAGATCAGAGTCATATACTAAGTATCCCTCAGTACGAAGATATTTTGACAGTGTCGATTTTCCACTGCCAATACCACCGGTAATTCCTATTACTTGAGGAGAGTTCATTATAGTTTATATTTTGAATTGAAAATCAACTATTTATAAAACAATTATTTGACAAATATTTTTTTTCAGTGTTATGTTAGGCTGGATTTTGAAGTGTTGAATTAATTATAAATCATTGATTCATTTCACTTTCAATCCCGATAGCAATTCGGGACAAATTGACTCATTTTCAAATTAACTTTACACTAGTAAAGTTTATATGTTGTCTTTATAACTTTAAATTCTGTTCGTCGATTGACTTGGTTGGCTTGTTCTTGTTGTTCTGGTGTTAGTTTTAGCACAGTATTTTCGTTTAAAACATCATTCTCTTTTAAAAATGGATATTTTTGAGCAATATTAGCATCCACAACCACTGGTTTCTCTTCGCCATAACCCACCGGTGTAAGTCTATCAGAAACAATTCCAGCTGTAATTAGGTAGTTTACAACTGATTTTGCACGTTTTTCAGATAAAATTTTATTAGTTTCATTATTACCAATAAAGTCGGTGTGAGTACTAATTTCAATAGTAATATTCGGATTGTCGTTCAATAACTTCACCAAAGCTTTCAAGCCAATTTCTGATGTAGTAGTTAAGTCCCATTTGCCAAATTCAAAAAAGATATTACCCATCTGAACCGGTTTAGAAATGCTTGAAAGTTGAAAATTGATTGTAAATGTTTTACTGTCCGTTAAACCTTGAGTTGACAATGAATTCTTTTGGTTTAAATAACCACGAGCTGATGCTTGCATAACACAATCTATGTCTTTCTCTAGTTTCATTCGGTATGCACCATCTTTTTTAGTTTGTACACGGGCATTTATTCCGCTGTTACTAACCATCCGAACAGTAGCATCAGGAATGACATTACCTTTTTCATCAACCACTTTTCCTTCGAGAATATAAGACAATACAGGCAATTCAAAACTCCAAATGGCATCATAGCCTTTCGTTTCATTTCTGTTGGATGAAAAATATCCATATTCAGCTTTGTCGGCAAAGGTCATTCCAAAATCATCTGCAGTTGAATTGATAGGTGGACCCATATTTTCAACTTTCCAACCACCATCTTTAATTGGAGTGGCTTTAAAAATATCCAAACCGCCAAAACCCGTATGACCATTTGACGAAAAATAAAGTGTTCCATCGGAGCGCATTGTAGGGAACATTTCATCACCTGAGGTGTTAATTTCTTTTCCCAAATTTTCGATAAACTTACATTCACCACTTGTCAATGTTCCTTTCCATATATCTTTTCCTCCCAATCCATTTTTTGCGTCTGAAACAAAATACAGTGTTTGACCATCGGGTGATATTGCCGGTTGAGCTACAGATATTGCGCTATCGTTGAAAATCTTAATTTTCTGGGGTGTACTCCAGGTTCCTCCTACACGATTTGAAAAAAAAATTTCAGTTCCCCTTTCTCCATTTGCTACATAAGGTGACCGGGTATAATACATTATTTTACCATCCTCGCTAAACGAACAAATACCTTCATCGTTCAATGTGGTTACTTCACCATCCAATTGGCTTATAGCTTCCCATTTACCAGCTGCATTTTTTCTTGTAGTATACATCTTATTTACAGGTAAACCACTAATGGCACTATTTTTCTGAACAGTTTTCTTGTTGAGTCTGCGAGTAGATGTAAACACTAATACTTCGCTGGAAGCACCCATAAACGCAGGACTAAATGAAGATGTTCGTTGCTGATAAAATTCTTTTGGACGTTTTACAACATAGTGACTCGGTATTTTAGTCCATTCGGCGAGCAATTCTGTAACCTTGATTCCATTTTTGGCAACCACTGAAGTAGAGTCTTTTTTCAAATATATTTGAAAATTTTTGGACGCTTCGGCATATTTTCCATATCTTTGAAGTACCTGAGCATAACGTAAAAAAACAATAGAATCGGCATAATTATTACGAATTGCATTGAGGTATGCCTGCTCAGCACGGGCTTGATTTGTAAGTCGATAACACTCCCCTTGGCGAAAAGCAATGTTGGCACGTAATGATTTATCCTTAGTTGGTACGCTAGAATAAATATTTTTATACAAATCACCTACAGCTGAATACTCTCCAATTTCGTACCGCTTATCTGCTTTTTTAATACGCGCCTTAATACTACAATTCTGCAATAAAATTGTAGTTATCAGTAAGAATACATAATGTCCTGTTTTGAAGCGCATTATTATAGAATTTGATATTTAATTTGCTATCGAAAATTTAAATCAGTTCATGAATTACTAATCCTGAACGCAATTTTGGTTCGAACCAGGTAGTTTTTGGTGGCATAATATTTCCGGTATCGGCAATGTCAATTAATTGTTTCATCGAAACCGGATAAAGAGCTAATGCTAATCGCATTTCGCCATTATCCACCCTGCGTTGCAATTCACTCAAACCGCGTATTCCACCTACAAAATCGATGCGTTTATCGCTTCGAAGATCTTTAATTCCAAGTATTTCGTCTAAAATTAAATTCGATGAAATAGTAACATCCAATACACCAATAGGATCATTGTCGTTATAAATTCCAGTTTTTGCTGTTAACGAATACCATTTCCCCGACAGATACAACGAAAAATTATGCAATTTATTTGGTTTATAAATTTCCACACCTTTTAGTTCAATATTGAAATTTAATGCTAGCTTTGCCAAAAAGTCTTCATCACTTAAATTATTCAAGTCTTTTACCAAACGGTTATAATCAATTATATTCAATTGATTATCGGGAAAGCAAACTGCCATAAAGTAGTTATATTCCTCATTTCCATTGTGGTTTGGGTTTTGAGTCCGCTTCTCCACTCCCACCAAAGCTGCCGCAGCACTTCGGTGATGTCCGTCAGCAATATAAAGCGAAGGAATTTTTGCAAATAATTCAGTAATTCGAGAAATTGTTATTTTATCGTCTATTATCCAAAAATGATGACCAAAACCATCACCAGGAGCAATGAAATCATAAATTGGTTTCTCTTTAACTATTTTTGCAACAATGGCGTCCAGTTCCGACTGGTGTGGATATGCAAAAAACACAGGTTCAATATTGGCATTATTTACCCTCACATGTTTCATGCGATCTTCTTCTTTATCGCAACGAGTTAATTCGTGTTTTTTGATATTTTCGTTCAAATAATCATCCACATTGGCACAAACCACCAAACCATATTGCGTTTTTCCATTCATAGTTTGTGCATAAACGTAGTATTTTTCGACCTCATCTTGTACCAGCCAACCTTCATTACGGAATTTAGCAAAGTTTTCGGCAGCTTTGGAATATACTTTTTCAGTATGTTCTTCCGTTCCGGGTTCAAAATCAATCTCCGGTTTTATAATATGATACAACGAAAGTGGATTTCCTACTGCTTCGGTACGAGCTTCTTCTGAATTCAAAACATCGTAAGGTCTTGAAGCCACTTTTTCTACCAGATTTTGAGGAGGTCGAATACCCTTAAACGGTTTAATAATTGCCATTGTTTGAAAGTTTGGTGTTTTAATTATTTTGAAATACAAATGTACATAAAATCTTTCAAAATTTACATTTTTTGATGTTTATACCAAAATAATATTGGCGATTATACGAACCAATCTCAATTAAATTTGTTTAATAAAAAAAAATATTGCACGAATAAGTTTCGCACTATTGAACAAATTTTTGCTCCGTCGGCACCTCATTTTGTGGATGATGGTTTCAGAGTACATAATTTTTTTCCAAATTGAGCATTGGATTTGCAACGTATGAGTTCTTTTTTTATTGGATTACGGTTAAAATTTAATTTTCAACCTACAAAAACTCCTTGCGGTGTAGGTGTGCAATCACACCGTGGTTTTGAAACTGTAACCATTGCCAATTCAACATATCTAATTATTCTTAGTTTTATACCTAATTTAAATCCTATTCTGAGTTTTGATGGTTATTGGATATTCTCAGATTTAATTGTAATAGAAAATCTGAGAAAAACATCAAATGAAATTTGTACTTACTATTGGAAGAAGCTACTAAAAAAAATAAAGCAAAACCAGAGGTGTTTAGAATTTATAAAACTTTGATTGTGAAAATGTTATTGGGTATTCAATTGTTGGATTTCTGTTTTTGGGACTCTTCTATTACTTAATTGCAAAGGATGTTGTGATTTTTTTCTCTGACCTTTGGGTATATTTAAATTATTTAACAAAAGCTAATTTTGCTCATTTTCGTTTAGATATTGAGTTTGTTAAAATGTCATTAAAGCTAGCTTTGCTTTTGCTAATTTTATATTTAGTGATAAAACGTTATACTCATAAAAAATGATGAAATTATTATACTTACTATTCATAACATGTGCATGTATTTCTTGTAATGGCACTAAGTATTTCTTCAACCCGAATAAAAACATCAAACCTATTGTATTGAAGGGTGTACACATTGAACATAATAGTTTTGTGGATTCAGAAAAGAAAAAAATATCTTACATGAAAGTGATGCCTGTCAAGAATAATGGAATTAATTATTCAATTCTTTTTATCCCTCCTAACGGTGGAAATTCATCATTATTGATTCAATTAATGCAACCAATCATTGATTTCGGAATTAGCTTTTATATGTTCGATTATCAAGGTTATGGCAAAAGTTCTGGTAGTCCTAACAACAAGAATGTGTTGCTGGATGCACAAATGATGCTTGACATTGCATTAAAAGATGTTCGAATAGAACATAAAAAACTTATATTGTGGGGATATTCCTTAGGAGGTAATTTAGCAGTAAAATTGGCGTATGAAAATCAAGACTCAATTGTGGGATTAGTTTTAGAAGGGGCATTCTCTTCGTTTCGTGATATTGCCCATGAAAAATTACCCAAAGGTTTTAACTGGCTTTCTATCTTTATTAATTCTCCTTATCCATCAAAAAAGTATATTAAAAAAATAATAGAAGTTCCCATTATTATTTCACACAGTCTTAATGATAAGGTCTGCCCATTCAAGATGGGCAAGTTGCTTTTTGAGAACTCGCAGCAACCAAAACTGTTTATTAAACTTGATGGAAAACATTGTTTGGGGTTATTAGATGAAACAAATTATATCAATAGGATAATCAATTTTATAGATAATTATGAGAAAAAGCAATTATAACATACTAATCAAATCAAAAGATAAATTTTTTATTATCAATTCATTGTGGGGTACAATTGATGAGATTGATGACGATCTATTTGAGATATTTAATGATGATAAACTTGAAAATCTAAGTGGTGATGAGATAAATAATCTTAGAAAAAGAGGGTACATTACAAAATTATCTTCTGAAAATGAGTCGATTGTAGTTAGAAATATCATAACAAATTATTTTGACAATCACTATACGCAGAACGGACATGAATATCTAATTGTAATTAGTTACAATTGTAGTTTTAGATGTTCTTATTGCTTCGAAAAGCATATTAATGCGAAAGGTAAAGACCATCTTAGGCAGAAGATCTCTTTCGATATGATAGATAATGTAATGGAGGCAGTTTTGTCAAGTCCGCCTAAAAAAAAGATTATTACAGTTTATGGGGGCGAGCCTTTGATGACAGAAAATAGAGAAGAAGTTTTGTATATAATAAAGAAATTACCTAGTGATTTTAAATTAAGTTTTATTACTAATGGGTTAGAGATAAACAACTATTTAGATGTTATCACTTGTGTAAATACATCCTCTTTGCAGATAACTGTTGATGGTTCAGAACACTTTCATAATAAAGTTCGTATTTCGAATAAAAATAATAACAGTTTCTTGGTTATTATGGACAATATCCAATCTATAGTTAATAAAGGTATCAGAGTTGGTTTAAGAGTGAATTGCACTAAGGAAAACATCATTTTTTTAGACGATTTACATATGTCACTTCAAAAATACTCGTTTTATAAAAGCAATTTATTTTCAATAAGCTACTCTCCAATAATTAATTTTTCAAGTAAGATTGATGAAAGCGAATTATCGCTGGTAAACTTTGTGGAGTTTATAGATGATTATAATGCTAAAGCTAAAGCAATGGGGTTTATTTTGGGGGTTTACACACACAACCATATTAAGGAAAAGATTTTAACTGCATTAAAGCATGGTAAGCCCTTAAAAATTCAGCCAGTATCGTGTAATGCTTATGTGAATACGTTTATTTATGACCCTTTTGGGAGGGTTTACCCATGTTGGAATATTGTTGATGATGTCACTCATAGTATTGAAGAGTATTATCCAAGGTCTTTGCAAAATGGAACATCTATGTCTTTGTGGCGTAATCGTACAAAGGTAATATTTGACAAATGCCTTAGTTGTCAATATGTATTGTATTGTGGAGGAGGTTGTGGAGTTAAGGCAAATAAGGAGAAAGGTAATTTTAATGAGGTATCATGTGATCATTTCCCTTTATTGTTTGAAAAACATTTTTTGAGTGCTTATAATATGTGGAAATCAAATTCGATGTAGTTTGCACAATAATGACGCTTCGACGTTTTATATTTTAGCATGTAGTTTTTTAGCAAGCATTTATTCCCTATAATAATGACAATTGAATTCAACTGGAATAACAACACCTTCTAACCATTTTGCACTTTTTGCAAACGATGGAACTGATATAGCTTTGGAAGCACCCGAAGATACGGTGATTCTGATGCTTGGAGGTGAACCTATTGATGAGCCAATTGTTTCTAATAATCCATTTTTAATGAATATAAAAGCAGAAATTTTGTAAGCTTATGATGACTTGAACACCGGAAAGTTAGGATTTTTGAAAGATTGAATGTATTGATTATTTTTTCAACTCTAAATTTCATATTTTCAATAATATTTCAAAATAGTTATAGATAAAATTTAACACTATTATTATATTTCTGAACATTTCAGATATACTTTTGTTTAAAAAAAAAGAATAATTGCTTAGGACAATGCAAGTAATTTTTTTTTCATATATTTGCAGTTGATATAATTACAATTTGATTAAAAATACAAAAAATATGGTTTTTGATGCAGAAATGATTGAGCGTGTTTACGCTTCACTCCCCGAAAAAATTAACCAAATAAAAAGCAAACTTCAAAGGCCACTGACCCTTACCGAAAAAATCCTGTACGCGCATCTTGCAGTTGATGAACCCTTAGAAAATTATAGTAGAACAATTGATTATGTAAACTTTTCGCCCGACCGAGTAGCCATGCAAGATGCTACTGCTCAAATGGCTTTGTTACAATTAATGAATTCCGGCAGACAAAAAGTTGCAGTTCCTTCCACTGTTCATTGCGATCACTTGATTCAGGCATACGATTCAGCAAAACCCGATTTACAAATTGCAGAGGACACCAATCGTGAAGTTTACGATTTTCTGAGTGCAGTTTCAAACAAATTTGGAATTGGATTTTGGAAACCAGGTGCCGGAATCATACATCAAGTGGTATTAGAAAACTATGCATTTCCGGGCGGAATGATGATTGGAACCGATTCACACACTGTTAATGCCGGTGGTTTAGGAATGATTGCAATAGGTGTTGGTGGTGCCGATGCAGTGGATGTTATGGCTGGAATGCCTTGGGAACTTAAAATGCCAAAAATTATTGGAGTAAAACTTACCGGAAAGCTTTCGGGATGGGCTTCACCAAAAGATGTTATTTTAAAATTGGCTGGAATTCTTACCGTTAAAGGTGGAACAAATGCAGTGATTGAATATTTTGGTGAAGGCACATCATCAATTTCTGCTACAGGAAAAGGAACTATTTGCAATATGGGGGCTGAAGTGGGTGCCACAACATCAATTTTTCCTTTTGATAATAAATCAACTGAATATCTCGAAGCAACAGGTCGCAGCTTGATAGCAGAACTGGCAATTCAAAACATACATCATTTACAAGCTGATATAGAAATACTTGATTGTCCAGAACAATTTTATGATCGGCTGATTGAAATTAATTTGAGTGAACTTGAGCCATATATTAATGGACCATTCACTCCCGATTTGGCATATCCAATTTCAGAATTTGCTAAAGCCGTAAAAGAAAAAGGATACCCTCAAACATTGGAAGTTGGTTTGATAGGTTCTTGTACGAATTCATCTTACGAAGATTTGACACGTGCAGCATCTATTGTAAAAAATGCAAAAGAGGATGGGTTATTAGTAAAAGCAAAATTTATTATTAATCCTGGATCTGAATTGGTGCGTTACACAGCAGATCGCGATGGTATTTTGGCTGTGTTTGAATCAGTTGGAGGTGTGGTAATGGCTAATGCTTGTGGTCCTTGTATCGGTCAGTGGAAACGTGATAGTGAACCCTCCGAACGTCCTAATTCTATTTTGACTTCTTTCAACCGCAATTTTGCAAAACGTGCCGATGGCAATCCCAATACACATAACTTTATTGCTTCGCCCGAAATTGTTGCAGCATTGACCATTTCAGGCGATTTGTGTTTCAACCCACTCACTGATAGTTTGTTAAATGAAAATGGTGAGAAAGTAAAATTACATGAACCCACCGGATTTGAATTACCTCCAAAAGGTTACGATGTAGAAGATGCCGGATATGTAGCACCTTCGATTAATAACGATAAAATCAATATTGACCCGCAATCTAAGCGTTTACAAATTTTACAGCCTTTTGCAGCTTGGGATGGCAAAGATTTATTGGAATTACCATTGCTTATCAAAACCAAAGGAAAATGTACCACCGACCATATTTCAATGGCGGGTCCATGGTTACGTTTTCGTGGACATTTGGACAATATTTCTGACAATATGCTTATCGGAGCTGTCAATACATTTAACGATAAAACCAATGCTGTACTTGATCCACAATCCGGTGAATATATGACTGTTTCGGGATTGGCTCGAAAGTTCAAAGCACAACAACTTGGTTCTGTTGTAGTTGCCGAAGAAAATTACGGAGAAGGTTCAAGTCGTGAACATGCAGCTATGGAACCACGATTTCTGAATGTAAAAGCCATTTTAGTAAAATCGTTTGCACGTATTCATGAAACCAACTTGAAAAAACAAGGTATGTTAGCATTGACTTTTGTCGAAAAGGATGATTACGACAAAATACGCGAGGATGATAAAATCAGCATTATAGGTTTAACGAATTTTGAACCTGCAAAAAACTTAACTTTAGTACTTCATCACAGCGATGGAACAAAGGAACAATTTGATGTGGCTCACACATATAATCAAGCACAAATAGACTGGTTTAAAGCAGGAAGTGCCTTGAACGACATGAAATAAAAAAAAACATATAAAAAACACATTTATCATGGAAAGAGATTATTTAATTTTTAAGCTATCAGAAACAATAAAAACGACCAGTCGTATTGACAAAGAATTGTTTAAGCAATTCAATGTGAAACGTGGTTTACGAAATGATGACCATTCTGGAGTATTGGTAGGATTGACAAAAGTAGGCGATGTAGTAGGTTACGAAAAACTTCCTGAAGGCGGACTGAAAGCCGTTCCTGGTAAACTTTTCTATCGTGGCATCGATGTGGAAGATTTAGTACATGGATTACAAAGAGAAAACCGGTTAGGATTTGAAGAAACTGCGTTTTTATTACTTTCGGGCTATCAACCAGATGCAGAAGAATTGGATATTTTTTCTAAAATTCTAAATCAAGGAATGGCTTTGGATAAAAAAGCAACGATGAATATCATTGATCTCGAAGGGGTTGATATTATGAATATCCTTTCTCGTAGTGTGCTTGAAATGTACACTTTCGACTCAAATGCAGACGATATTACTCGGGATAATCTTATTCGCCAATCCATAGATTTGATAGCAAAATTTCCAACTATTGTTGCTTATGCATTTAATATTTTGCGTCACAGTCAATATGGTCGCGTTCTACATATCCGTCATCCTAAAGAAGGTATTTCATTAGCTGAAAACTTTTTATACATGATGAAAGGTTCGGATTGTTACACAGAACTCGATGTAAAAATTCTCGATCTTTTACTTATTCTTCATGCTGATCACGGTGGTGGAAATAACTCGACTTTTACAGTACGTGTTGTCAGCTCAACTCAAACAGATACATATTCAGCAATTGCAGCTGGAATTGGTTCGTTGAAAGGTCCTTTGCATGGTGGTGCCAATATTAAGGTGAATGAAATGTTTGAACATTTAAAAACTGCAATCAAAGACTGGAAAAACATTAAAGAGATAGATGCCTATCTTAAAAAAATGTTAAACAAGGAAGCTTATAACAAAAGTGGTTTAATTTATGGAATTGGTCATGCTGTTTATACAATTTCCGATCCACGTTCGTTATTGCTGAAAGAAATGGCACGTGCATTAGCAATAGAAAAAGGCTTAGAAAAAGAATTTGCATTCCTTGAATTACTTGACGAACGTTCTGTTAACGCATTTATGACATTCAAAGGCGATGATATCAACAAACAGGTTTGTACCAATGTAGATTTCTATTCTGGATTTGTATATGAAGCTATCGGATTGCCAACCGAAGTATTTACACCATTATTTGCTATGGCACGTATAACAGGTTGGACAGCACATCGTATTGAAGAACTGAACTTTGCAAGCAAACGTATCATACGTCCTGCTTACAAAAATGTAGGAGAACGTAAAAAATTTATTCCTCTAAAAGAAAGATAAGAATCACTTTTTTGGAGGTCAAAAATCATCTTGAATTTGACCTCTAATTTTTAATAGATCATCAATTAAAATATATGCAAAAAATTAAAGTAATCAATCCCGTTGTTGAACTGGACGGAGACGAAATGACTCGTATTATCTGGTCATTTATAAAAGAGCAACTTATACTTCCATATTTAGAGTTGGATATTAAATATTATGATTTGAGTATCGAAAACCGTGATTTGACAAACGATCAGGTTACTATCGATGCCGCAAATGCAATTATCAAATATAATGTTGGTATAAAATGTGCCACTATTACACCCGATGAAGCTCGTGTTGAAGAATTTGGCTTGAAACAAATGTGGAAATCGCCAAACGGAACACTACGTAATATTATCGGTGGTACCGTTTTTCGTGAACCTATTATTTGTAACAATGTACCACGTTATGTGCAAGGTTGGACAAAGCCGATAGTCATTGGGCGTCACGCATTTGGTGATCAATACAAAGCCACCGATACCGTAATTAATGGAAAGGGGACGCTACGTATGACTTTTACAAACGAAGCCGGAGTGGTAAAAAGTTGGGAAGTTTATAATTATGAAGGTGATGGCGTAGCCATGGCAATGTATAATACCGACGAGTCCATTTATGGTTTTGCCCGATCATCGTTTCAGGTTGCATTGGAGAAAAAATGGCCCTTGTATTTATCTACCAAAAATACCATTCTCAAAGCCTACGATGGACGTTTTAAAGATATTTTTCAGGAAGTTTACGAAAACGAATTTATAGCAGAATACAAAAAAGCCGGCATCACATACGAGCATCGTTTAATCGATGATATGGTGGCTGCCTGTATGAAATGGAATGGTGGATTTGTATGGGCTTGTAAAAACTACGATGGTGATGTTCAATCTGATACAGTGGCACAAGGTTTTGGCTCATTGGGATTGATGTCTTCGGTTTTGGTAACTCCTGATGGAAAAACAGTAGAGGCTGAAGCTGCTCATGGTACTGTAACCAGACATTACCGTCAACATCAACAAGGCAAAGAAACTTCAACCAACCCGATAGCTTCCATTTTTGCATGGACTCGTGGTTTGATGCACAGAGCCAAATTGGATAAAAACCCTGAATTATTGAATTTTTGCGAAAAATTGGAACAGGTTTGTGTTGAAACAGTTGATTCGGGCGAAATGACCAAAGATTTAGCTGTACTCATTTATGGTGAAGGTGTTACAAATGCAAACTACCTCAGCACCGAAGGATTTTTGGCAGCTTTGAAAAGGAATTTAGATGTAAAATTAGGATAATTTTAGATCAACAAAACAATCATATACAAAGAGTTTGATTCTATCATGGAGTCAAGCTCTTTTTTTTCATATCCCATTAGATTGTTATCAAATAGTTCCAACAAAAAGAAGCAATTCCAATCGAAATTGCTTCATATTCAAATTTTAGAGATCGTCTTTTGTTCAGATTACCCCAAAAAGCTTTTTAATAATTTACTTTTTGAGTTTGGACGTAATTTGCGAATCGCTTTTTCCTTTATTTGGCGAACACGTTCCCTGGTTAAACCAAATTCGTCTCCAATTTCTTCTAGTGTCATTTCTGGAATACCAAGTCCAAAGAATTTTTTTACAATATCGCGTTCTCTATCGGAAAGAGTAAAAATCAAAACACGTTCAATTTCTTTGGACAGCGATTCATTAATCAAAGTACGGTCAGCGTTGGGAGAATCATCGTTAATCATTACATCCAGCAAACTATTGTCTTCCCCTTCAACAAAAGGCGCATCAACAGATATATGACGACCCGATACTTTCATAGTATCAGCAATTTTTTCTACAGGTATATCCAAAACTTCCGATAACTCTTCGGGCGAAGGTTTACGTTCGTTTTCCTGTTCAAATTTTGAAAAAGCCTTGTTAATTTTATTCAACGAACCTACCTGATTCAATGGTAAACGAATAATTCGAGATTGCTCAGCTAATGCTTGCAAAATTGATTGTCGTATCCACCATACAGCGTATGAAATAAATTTAAAACCACGCGTTTCGTCAAATTTTTCAGCAGCTTTTATCAGTCCTAAATTGCCTTCGTTTATTAAGTCAGGTAAACTTAAACCTTGATTTTGGTATTGTTTAGCTACTGAAACAACGAAACGCAAGTTGGCACGTGTAAGTTTTTCTAATGCCAAACGATCACCACCACGTATACGTTGAGCCAATTCTACTTCTTCTTCTACTGTGATAAGGTCTTCACGTCCAATCTCTTGCAAGTATTTGTCAAGAGAAGCACTTTCACGATTCGTGATTGATTTGGTAATTTTTAATTGTCTCATTTATTGAATCAAAATTAGCTTGCAAAAGTAGATCTATTTTTCGACCTGACAAAATGAAAAATCAAAATAAATTGCAATAATTAGGTACTATAATATTAAATTGTCGGATTGTAAGTATACTATAAAAAGTTTTTGTACAAAATTGTTACATTTTCAATTAACATTTAAAATTAGTTCAATTATCCGAATTTTTTGTTTATGAAGTTTCTAATCATTGAAACATAAAAATGAAGAAAATGTTTTGGTTAATTGATAAAAATGAAAGAACAAACCCAAAAATCATCAAGTTTGTTCTTCTTTTCTTTAAAATTAGCTTACAATTTTACTTTTCATCAATAAGATTGATGGCATAAGGAATGATTCTTCCATTTGGATAAACACCTACAATAAATAACACCTTTTCGGGTTTCCCGTTGTTAATAGCAACATCGTAAATTGTTTGAATTTCATCGGCATTATTAATAATCTGATCATTGATTTTCAGTATTATAAATCCTGGTTTTATTCCTGCATCTGACAATTTTCCTTTCGATAAAGCTTTAATTTCAATACCAAATTCTAAATTAAGTTGTTTTTTGGTTTTCTCATTTACTTCCTTAAATGTTGCACCCAACACATCTGAACTTGATTGCGCCGTAACAACTCCGGTATTTCCTTGACGATTTTTTAATTCAATATCTAGTTTCAATGCTGAATTATTGCGCAATAACTCAACCGTAATTTTATCAGAAGGACGATATCGTCCAATTTGCTCTTGCAATTCAGCTACCGATTTCACTTCTACACCATTTATATTGTTAATTATATCACCTGCTTTAATACCTGCAGCTTTTGCAGCACCGTTGTCGATAACTTCTTCAACATATGCACCTTCCAAAGTTTTCAGATCTTTTTCTTTTGCCAATTTGTCATTTATATCGCCAATTTTGACACCTAAAACGGCACGTTGTACGACTCCGTATTGCTTTATATCAGCAACTACTTTTTGTACAATACTTACCGGAACGGCAAAAGAATAACCGGTATACGAACCTGTTTGAGAGGCAATTGCAGTATTTATTCCGACCAATTCCCCATGTGTATTAACCAGTGCTCCACCACTATTTCCAGGATTTACCGCTGCATCGGTTTGAATAAACGATTCAATTCTCATTTGAGAATTAATAATATTTATATTACGTGCTTTGGCACTTACAATACCGGCTGTGACTGTTGAAGTCAAATTAAATGGATTACCTACAGCCAACACCCACTCACCAACTTTCAACTCATCAGAACTTCCAAAAATAATAACCGGTAGATTTTTAGCTTCAATTTTTATCAAAGCTATATCCGTACTTGGGTCATTTCCAATCAATTTTGCTTTGAATGATCGTTTATCATTCAAAGTCACCTCGATTTCAGCAGTTTTATCTACAACATGATTATTGGTTACAATATAACCATCAGAGCTGATAATCACACCCGAACCGGCACCTTCTTGCATTGGTGCTTCTCTTGGTTGAATTTGCTGAGGACGTCCAAAGAAATACTCAAAAAATTGGTCGTTTGGAAATCTTCCGAATTGTTGTTGTGGCATCGGTGTTTTAACTTTTACATGAACAACAGCATTGATTGACAGTTCGGCAGCTACCGTAAAATCTGTTTCTAGGGCTTTTGATACATTTGCAAATTTGGCATAAGTAGCAGGTATTTGAGTACCAGATTCTCCATTCACGTTATCATTCTGATTAACAATGTAATTTGTAGTTAAAGAACTTGCCACACTCACTGCTACGACTAAACCGAAAAAGCTTAGCATTCGCATTCGTTTTGTAACTTTCATTTTTCTTCGTTTTTTAAGATTTATTATTTATTTGTTAAGTATAAAATTTTTTTCTAATTATTCATTGCGAAAATAATCAAATCTTATGCCGTGAGGCTAATTGTTCTTGCATTTTGAAAATAATTAACATGCATTATTTCAAGCTTAACGCGCTTTAACTGCTTAGGTTTTATTTGTAAAAAAAAACAATAATAAATCAAAAAAAAGCCACCTTTTTGTCAGATGGCTTAAAAAAACTATAAATTATATTTGGTGCTTTAACAACCAATTTTTGGCAAATCATATTCTAATTATTTTACTTTTACAAATGTAACTAATATTATCAATATCTAGTCAATAACTTTTTTAATAATGAAAGAAAGGTTTAAAAAAACAACTCACCTAAATGAAATACAAAGGATTGTATCAGACTCATAAACGGATATGCTTCAGTAATCTGGAATTTGGGTATGGTTGTCATTCAAGAAAGCGAATCAACAAAAGATTTTAAAAAAACTTACAAAATGTAGGAATTATAAATCATACGTAACATAGAAATAAATTTAGAAAGAATTCCTATTTCAGTTTAGAAAAAATGCAGTTGCGTGATTCTACATTTCAGAATTTACAGTTTGTAAACGGTAAACAACAAGGTAGCAAAAATGCAAAAATATCATATAATTTAATTTTTTTGATGTTTAACACTGTTCAAATTAATCGCATAATACATTGTATTTCTTTGTGTTACAATGTAAAAATAAATTTTAATATTTCTATTCTTTAAGACTAAACCACTTTTCGTATTTAAATAATATTCTTTCTATTAACCAAAAAGATTTACCGAAAAACCAAAAACGTTTTATACGTTTTAATTGATCGATTGAAAATGCAAATCGATCATAATCAAGCAGAACCGAGGGCGCAATTAAATTTTCTAAAACCTCTCGTCTTTCAGTTTTTTCTAGTTCAGAATTAACATTACTGATACCGTTCATATCGAAAATTGTCACATCAATATCCTTATAAACTGGAACTACTCCACACAAAGCAATAACTTGTAAGTACCATTTCCAATCTGATACAACTTTCAATGATTCATCATATAATCCGTATGTTTCAAATAAATCCCGTTTGATATATGCTGGTGAATGATTGAGTGTGCCGTTATAGAAATCGAGCATGGTTGGAATCCGTCCCGCAAAGCCACGGTCTCTCACTATTCCTTTGGGCATTAGTTTCAACATATTACCATACAAAATTGTCTGATAAGAGTTTAAAGTGTACAATTCTTTCAGCATTTTCTCAGTAACTTCCTGTGATGCCAACAAATCACCAGAATTCAGAAACTGAACATAATCACCTTTTGCCATTCGGATTCCTTTATTCATTGCATTATAAATACCTGAATCGGGTTCGGAGATAAAGTTAAATGATAATTTGACTGATGAGATAATGTGATAAATAAGATCCATACTTTCATCGGTCGATGCACCGTCTACTACAATATATTCAAACTCTTTGGAAGTTTGATTGATAACACTTTGCATAGTTTCTTTTAAACCCGAAGCGTTGTTATAGTTAATAGTGATAATGGATAATTTCATATTTACTTGCTTATTTTGTAATTTGAGTAATGCATTTCTTGATTATATTTAAAACTGCTTATCCCTTTCAATAAAGGTTAAAAAGCACAACAGCCATTATGTCAATGAATTAGCTTCGATTTCGTCATTTATATAAATGCTTGAAATATAGTTTATTAGCAAAAACACTTGACCGAAGTGGATAAGCACTTATTAAAAATTATAATCAATTAATAATGAATTATTTAAGTTTCAAAAATTAAATTTTTCAGAAAAAAATGTAAAGATACTACAATAGCATTAAATATAAAACCACTTCATAAATTTTTTTAATAATTTTTTATCTGATATACTGATATTTAGTTTAGTACTAAAAAATACTATATACCTGAGTTCGGGATAAGAAAGTGTGTCAAAAAGTTGTATCATAGGAGTTTATT
>JACDZH010000371.1 GCA_013426815.1 Paludibacter sp. | reverse complement strand
AATCCGGCCAGTAATTCCAGGGAGGAATCCGGCCCTGTAAATCAGGGAGCGGCAGCGCAAGGAAACAACCGGGAGAGAGGATCTGTTGTCAGAGGTGCCGGAATGGCGGGATTAAAAAAGGTAAAGAATCCAAACCCTTTGGAGGTGGATTCTTTATGACAGATTTCTCGTGGATAAGGCGATGCTTTTTCGTATGTTTAAGGTCAGATATAAAATTAATCTGAACACTTTTGTTCTGGCTATTGTTTGCGTCGTCGATGATGGTTGTCAGCCCAAAATATTTTGACATTTAAACTTTTTTTGGTCTATCATCGTGGGATGTGTATTTATTAAAAACAAGAAAAGAAACAGAAGACAAACAGAGAAATCAGGAATGGCGGATAAAGAGGTCAACCAACAATGGTCTATCTCCCGCCAGTCTGGAGACCATCGAATTTGAGAATGGCACCGCCTGGGACTTTGCGGCGGTGAAGACAATGCTGCCGCCGGTGGGAACGGAAGGAGATGATCAGGTTCGGGGGTATAACACGGCGGAGGTCATTGATGGCCTGGGCGGCAACGACGGAATAGAAGGACAAGGCGGCGATGACACCGTGAAAGGCGGCGCTGGTAACGATACCGCAGCCTTCATGGCCGATGACGCCTGTTATCTAAAGGCTGCATGATCTCGGCAGACAAAATAAATCCAACGAAATAACACAATGAACAAATCGAGGGGAATCATGGCAACAACCACCGAATACCCGTTAATGGCTGGCGCTTCCTGTTCTGATACTCGGAAGGACCTCACCCCGATAAACGGGATAAGTGCCTTGTACAGATTATTTTCTTGCAATAAAAACAAGAAAACAATCTATAAGGCAGTAAGGACCGAAAGAGATTTCCAGTCCCAACAGGGTGGAAAAATTTGAGCCGGCCTCGAATTTGCCCTGGTTGGTTTAGTTAGAGGCACGCTGGTAAATTGGAAGCTCCAAAATAACCTGGCAAAAGGACCATGTGGCGACACCAGTCGCCCTGCGTTATCAAGACGGATTCAGTCAATAACTTTTTTCAACGTTATGACGCCAAAAGATTTTTGCCAGCCGATGGAGGCTGAGGAATGGGAAAGAGCGGCATGCAGGAAACGGGGATAGAATCTGGCGAAACTCAGGAACCTGTCAAAGAACAACGGCGGGTGTTGCTGACACAGCGCACTGCGACACGAACAATGTACTTGGGAATGTATTTGTCATTGTTTACCATTGTTGCGGGAGCACTCCTTTGTGTTTTTGGCCCCTGGCCGAGCTCCATTCTGTTGCGTTGGTTTATCAGCATTCCCTTGTGGAAGTTAACCATAGGAGTCGGCATCCTGTTTATTTTTTATCATGATTTACTTTATAATATCAATTTTAAACTGTTCATGTCCTCTTACCCTGGCGATGATCGGGTATATCAACACATACCGGAAGTACTGGCCTATTACCCTCGCACTTTTCGAGAAGCACTTCGTGTCTTTCTTGTTTTGGTTGATATATATTTTTTTCACTTGGTTGCTGGATATCTGATTCCCATCGGAATGATTAACCCCATTCTTAAGCTGGGTTTCGAATTTTTAAACTTGTCTAAGGGATATAGTGGGCACCAGTTTTGAGACCCTTTAAAATTGTCGAAAGGAGCATAAAAAATGAAGGCTTTGGACCATGTCACTGACTTTGTGGGAGCGGTTAAGGATTTTTCAGACGCGGCTGAGATCCATAAGAGGAATCCGAGTTCGACCAGCCTTGATACTTTAAATGCGACAGCATTGGCAATCGGTGCAACCGCAACAGTTACCCAGCTTATCCTCGAGAAAGGCCGCGCAAGTTCTGCCCTTTCTGCTTTGCCACAATTTGCGGGTATCCCAGCCAATGGAGTAACTCTGAGTGTAGCAGGAGTCAATTTGGCCAGCGCAATACAAAATGGAGATGCAAATGGGATTGTTCTTGCCTCGGCAGATTTTATGGGAAGTGTCGGTGGCGCAATGATGAGCAAAGGTTACAAACCTGGGTTCATTTTTGTTGCTGCTGGTATGGCAATGAAAGGTCTCAATAGCTGGTCACAACAACATGATTTATTTACGGAATTAACAGAAGCAGCAGAAGAAATATTCCCTGGCCTTTTCTCCGACCCCATGGACGAGATCGAGGACCAGATTGGCGATGCCGAAGAAACCCCCTCCCCGCTGATTCTTGATCTGGACGGCG
>JACDZH010000370.1 GCA_013426815.1 Paludibacter sp. | reverse complement strand
CGCTGTTTGTGGCGGCCAGCAGGTTGATCTCGTCCTCGGCCCTGAGGCCGACCGTAGTGCCGCGCACGTTGGAGCCGCGGATGGTCAGGTCGCTGTCCGCGCCCGCGCCTGCGGCCCGGATGCTCACATCGCCGCCGGCGGCCACGGTGGAGGCGGCGGCGGTGTCGCTGGTCTGGGTCGAGCTGCTCTGGCTTTTGCTGGAACCGATACTGACGCTGAGGTTGACGCCGCCGAGCTGTTCGTCCAGCCGGGCATCGCGGCCATCGACGGGGTAGCCGAGGGCATCGTATTTGGTGGGAATCTGGTTGGCAATCCCTTTTATGGTCTGGCCTTGCCCGATCGTCACCGCTTCATAGGCATTATATGCCGACAGCCCGGTGGAGGCCGCGGCCAGGGCCTGCATCCGGCCATTATTGGTGTCTTTTGCCGCTGCGGCCATCTGCTGGCCGGTCTGCACGGCGCTGATCACCGGGCTGGTCAGGGCCAAAGTCAAGCCGCTCTGCTTGAACTCGGTTTTGGTAACCGATTTGCTGGTCTCCCGCGCCTCGACAATATCCACCCGCTGCGCCCCGATGTCAATATCGCCCCCCGGCGCCAGCACATTGCTGCCCCTTTGGAGGTAGTTCCGGCCCGCCTGGATGGTGATATCGCCGCCCTCGACGCTGGCCACGGTTGCGGCCGAGGCCGTGGTCGTCCAGCCTTTCTGATCGGTGGACTGCATCTGACTGCCGATGGTGAACCCCACCCCGCCGGTACTCATCAGCCCGGATTTGGTCACTTTGAGGTAATGGCTCTCATGCTGCGAAGAGGTGGCCGCGGCTTCTTCTTTTACGGGTTGAAATAAAGGGGTATCTTGGGTTGATAATTCAAATTTTTATAAATTTGCCGAGCCAGTTCTTCGTCGTTGGCTCCAGGCGTCTCTCCCGATGTATCCAAAGTCCTTGCCTCACCAAGCGGCATGACCTTGAACATCGTATTCCAACTGCTATCCTGCCACGTGTCCACGCCTTTCTTGGTATCGGGAATTTTCAGGGTCGCCGAGATTCCGTATTTCTCAAACCGCCGAAAAAAACGAACCGGATCGTACCAGAAATGGTAGCGGACATCGTCTGACTGGATAATTGTGGCATAGCCTTGTGCCACAAGTTCTTTGTGCCGGTTTGTAGAAGATTCATTAGACTTATCTGTTTCTTCCGGGATCTGCTGTACCAGATACTGCCTCCCTTCAGCCAGATAGTGTATCCTCTTTGTCTGATCGCGTTTTTTTCCTGGAGGGTCCTGAATGTAAAACTGTCGGTATTGTGTGCCGAACATATCCAGATCATCCACCGTGTTCATGGGCAGGCAGACATACCGAAAAAAATAGTATTCTTTAGCCGTCTCGGAACCCATGACCCCTTGTTCCAGATCAAGCCAGACTCGTTTACCTAGTCGGGTCACTTCAGGGTTTCCTCTGACAAAGGAGAGAAGCAGCTCCCTGGCTTCGTCACGGCACCCTTCTGCGTTGTCTGGATCGCTGAGACTGTACCCTGCGGGAACTAAATTGATTATCGGCACCTCGCCAAGCGGCTTGCCATCGGGGGAATAGCGCGGCCCCGCATAGCGCAACCGGATGAGCCGGTACAGATCTTCCGGTGACTGAGGCCGATTCCAGTACCCCGGAGCGGTATCCGCAGGTTTTGGAGGTTCCTCCTCGGCAAATACGGACTGGCAGCCTGCAACACTCATCACGCAGAACAATAAAAGAACCAACTTTTTCATCTCAGTACCTCTTTGATATTATTTAGATTTTGACTTGCTCAACATCTCCAGAGCCTTGTTCATCTCCGCGACATATCGATTTGCCTCATTTCGGTGTAACGCTATACGTGTCTCACAATATTTCACAATCAACTGTTCATCACTGACATTGGTTTGTCCGGTCCACGCTTTCATTATAATTCGGCTGCGGCAAAAGGGGCAGAAGGCACAGTCCAGGATGGGAGAACCATCAACATTTTATTGAAGTGGCGCCGGGAAAACCATGTTCACTTAGGCCCGGTGTAGCGATATACATAGCCTTTGGACTGCATGCAGGCATCTAATTTTTTCCTTTCTTGTCGTTCTGATGCAAAAATCACCTCTGTTGTTGAGCCTGTTGGGGCATCGCCCGAATAATTCCCATTACTCATCCCCCCACACGCAACCCAATCCTGTCGCCAGCTCTCGGTGGTCATCCCTGGTTT
>JACDZH010000029.1 GCA_013426815.1 Paludibacter sp. | reverse complement strand
TATGAAAGACAAATGTAAACTTTTTTCTTTAGGTACAACACCCGATACTCATATATTTATTTAAATAATTGGAATATTCACAAAAAACTTCAAAATGTACCCATTTAAAGTTTTTTTGCGGTCTACTTGTTTCTATACTCATAAATAATATGTAAATTTGCACGCAATATTCTCATAGCACACAAGACCATAGAAAATCTAAGAATGATTGATTGAATATCATCAAAAAAAAACTAATAACAAGCAAACTATGTCATTTATTGCCGAAAGAGTTAAAATAGAAGGTCTTACGTTTGACGATGTATTACTAGTTCCTGCATATTCTGATGTTTTACCACGCGAAGTTCATCTTACTACTCGTTTTTCACGACGCATTGAATTAAAAATTCCCATTGTATCGGCTGCCATGGACACTGTTACCGAATCCAAAATGGCCATTGCAATTGCGCGCGAAGGTGGTATTGGTGTAATTCACAAAAACATGACAATAGCCGAACAAGCCAAACAGGTGGAAATTGTAAAACGTGCAGAAAACGGTATGATTTCCAATCCAGTAACAATACGCAAAGGAGCCAAAGTAGCTGATGCATTGGCTTTGATGGCAGAATATAAAATTGGTGGAATACCTGTTGTGGACGAAAATAATTATTTAGTAGGCATAGTTACCAACCGTGATTTACGTTTTCAGCGCGATATGGATAAGTTGATTGATGATGTAATGACCAAGGAAAATTTGATAACTACTTCGCGTTCAACCAATTTAGAAGCTGCTGCCGATATTTTACAACAATATAAAATTGAAAAACTTCCGGTAGTTGACAAAAACAATATTCTGGTTGGATTGCTTACATACAAAGATATTACTAAAGCTAAAGACAAACCCATGGCTTCCAAAGACGATCGGGGACGTTTACGTGTTGCAGCTGGTGTAGGGGTTACAGCCGATGTGTTCGAACGGATAGAAGCATTAGTAAATGCCGGTGTGGATGCCATTGTTATTGATACTGCACACGGTCATTCTAAAGGTGTAATAGAAACTTTGAAAACAGCCAAGAAACGTTATACCGAAATTGATTTTATTGTAGGAAATATTGCTACCGGTGAAGCTGCTTTAGCTTTAGTCGAAGCCGGTGCCGATGCTGTAAAAGTAGGTATTGGTCCAGGTTCAATTTGTACAACACGTGTCATTGCCGGTGTGGGCGTTCCACAACTTTCAGCTATTTACGAAGTGGCAAAAGCACTGAAAGGAACTGATGTTCCTGTGATTGCCGATGGGGGTATACGCTATTCGGGCGATATTGTGAAAGCATTGGCAGCCGGTTCGAATACCATCATGGCAGGTTCACTATTTGCAGGAGTAGAAGAATCGCCAGGAGAAACAATTATTTTCAATGGACGCAAATTCAAATCGTATCGAGGAATGGGCTCGCTCGAAGCCATGGAAAAAGGCTCGAAAGACCGTTATTTTCAGGATATGGAAGATGATATAAAAAAAATGGTACCCGAAGGTATTTCGGCTCGTGTTGCCTTCAAAGGTTCGCTATACGAAGTTGTTTACCAAATGATTGGCGGTTTACGTGCCGGAATGGGTTATTGCGGAGCTCACACCATCAGCGAGTTACATACGGCAAAATTCACTCGAATTACCAATGCAGGAGTTGCCGAAAGTCACCCACACGATGTTTCAATAACAAGTGAAGCACCAAATTATAGTCGCGGAGAATAAGTGATTTGCCTTTCAATATTTCATTATTTACACCTTTGTCAGAGCGTGTTGTTTTAAAAATCTAGAAAAAAATAAATGCTTTTACAACAATCATAAATAAATACCGTTTGAATTCTTATGTAATCATCATTGATAATTTACAAACAACAAATAATCACCATATAATATCTTTATGAAACCATCAATAGTTATTTTATTAGTTTTTTTTGCTTTTTCGGCAAGCTTAATGGCACAAATTACCGACCCAGTTCTTATGACCATAAACGGTAAACCAGTGTTAAAGTCCGAATTTGAATATATCTATAACAAAAACAATACAAACAATTCTTTGGATAAAAAAACCCTCGAAGAGTATGTAGATTTGTTTGTTAATTTCAAATTAAAAGTTGAAGAAGCAAAAAAACAAGGTATTGATACCACAAAATCCTTTGTTACCGAATTGTCTGGTTACCGGTCGCAACTTACAAAACCTTATTTAACCGATTCCAAGGTAGATGATTATTTACTTCAGGAAGCTTACGATCGTTTGAAAGAAGATGTGGATGTAAGTCACATTCTTATCCGTATTCAACAAGCAGCTACACCTACTGACACCTTAAAGGCATGGAACAGCATTCAAAGCATTTTGAAACGTTTGCAAAAAGAAGATTTTGCAAAAGTGGCTAAAGAAGTTTCCGAAGATCAGTCGGCTGAAAAAAACAATGGACGTCTCGGATTTATTTCAGCATTTCGTACCGTTTATCCTTTCGAAACTATGGCATACAATACACCTGTAGGTACAATTTCAAAACCAGTTCTTACGGCTTTTGGATACCACATCATCAAGGTGCATGCACGCCGTGCTTCATTGGGCGAAGTTCTGGTTGCACATATCATGAGATTTACGTCCAAAGGCGATGATGCAAACAATAAAACCGCAAAAGTTACCATCGATTCTATTTATCAACGTATAAAAGCTGGTGATGATTTTGGAATTTTGGCAATCAATTTATCGCAGGATAATGGATCAGCTCAAAAAAAAGGGGAATTGCCCTGGTTTGGTACCGGACGTATGATTCCCGAAATTGAAGCTGCTGCTTTTGCACTTAAAAACAAAGGTGATGTCTCTGAACCCATTCAATCGGATTATGGATGGCATATTTTAAAACTGATTGATAAAAAAGGGGTTGAAACATTTGAGAATATCAAAGCTGATTTGGAACGTAAATTGAAACAAGACGAACGCGCCTACCGCGGACAGCAAGCTTTTTTGGCTAAATTACGTGTAAATTATAACTATCAGCATATCAAACCTAATGTAGCTGAATACTACACTTTGTTAGCAGCTAAACCTGAAATCGACTCTACTTTTTTGGCAAAAGTTGCTATGTTGAATAAACCACTTTTCAGTTTTGCCGGAATGAATTATACACAAGCCGATTTTAATGAGTTCTTAAAGAAAAACAACTCTGTAGAAAATGGAATTGCTTCAGAACTTATTGATGACAAACTGAATGCATTTGTCGACAGTAAAATGTTGGATTATGAAGATAGTCAACTTGAAAAGAAATATGATGATTTCCGCTTTTTGATGAAGGAATATCATGATGGCATTCTATTGTTTGAAGTTAGTAACAACGAAGTATGGGAAAAAGCATCGAAAGATACTGCCGGTCTGGACAAGTATTTTAAAGAACATAAATCGGTTTACACCTGGGAAAAACCTCACTACAAAGGTCGTGTGATATGGTGTAAGGACAAAGAAACATTTAAAGCTGCCAAATTAATAGTGAAAAATTCCCACAACGATTCGATTGATAAATATCTTCGTATCCGTTTGAACGACAGCATTCAGCATGTAAAAATTGACAAAGGACTTTTTGTTCAAGGTGAGAATAAAGTGGTTGATAATCAAATATTCAAAACTAAAGAAGCTTTTGTACCTGCAATAGATTATCCTTTCGTTTTTGTAACCGGAAAAATGCTGAAAAATACACCCGAAGATTTTACTGATGTTCGTGGATTGGTAACTGCAGATTATCAAGAGTTTTTAGAAAAAGAATGGATTAAATCGCTTAGAGCTAAATATCCGGTGGTAGTAGACCAAAATATTTTGAAAACGGTTAAGAAAAACTAATAATACCACCAATGCAGAAATAAAAGCCTTACCTTTGGTTTTTTATTTCTGCATTTTTTTCCATACAGCCATTGTTCATATTTTTATAAATGCATAAAACTCAAATCGTATTCCCTTTTCTATTGACTTTAATCATATTTGCTTCGTGTAAATATAAAACTCCCGAATATACTCGTGTGGCTTTACTCGAAGTAGAAGGAAGATTTCTCTATCTGGATCAGGTACAGCAAATAATCCCACCAAATGTAAATGAAACTGACAGTATAGAAATTTCGCAAAGTTTTATTCGTAAATGGGTGACCGATGTATTGATGTATGAAAATGCTAAACGTAATGTAACCAATCAAAGTGAAATTGATGAATTGGTCGAAAGTTATCGTAAGTCGCTAACAATCCATCAATATCAACAAAAAATGATTGAACAGCGGCTTCCAAAAGAACCATCGGAAGAGGACATACAGGCTTTTTATACAGAATATAGCGATCAGTTGGTATTAAAAGAGAACATTATCAAAGGATTATTTTTGGTTGTTCCTGCCAAAGCACCAAAAATGGCAAATGTTAGGAGTTGGGTGCAAACGGCAAATTCTAAATCGTTGGAAAGTATCGAAAAATACAGCATACAGAATGCCATTAGTTACGATTTTTTCGGTGAAAAATGGATGTATTTTACTGAAATTTTAAAAAGAATTCCCATCCAGGTGTCCGATCCATCTGGATTTGTTGTAACCAACAGATTTGTAGAAACTTCTGATAGTACACAACACTATTTTTTGCGCATTCTATCGTTCAGAAATGTAGGTCAGGTAGAACCCTACGAAATGGCTAAAGATAAAATATCAACGATTTTGCTCAATAAAAACAAAACCGATTTTATTACGAAATTTGAAAACGAATTGTACGATGATGCTGTAAAAAATGAAACAGTTAGTTTCTTTGGTAAAAAGTAATCATCCCATTAATAACCTCTTTCTAAATGTCAATAAATTTTTTATGAAAAAAATGAGTCTTTTATTTCTCCTAATTTTAAGCATTGCATCTCTAAAAATGCTGGCGCAAAACAATATCGTTGACGAAGTGATTTGGGTAGTGGGCGATGAGTCTATTTTGCGTTCCGAAGTCGAAGAACAAAAGTTACGGGCACAGTATGAAGGAACACCAATTCAGGGCGATCCAAATTGTGTAATACCTGAACAAATTGCAATTCAGAAACTATATTTGCATCAAGCTACCCTCGATAGTGTGGTAGTTAGCGAAACTTCAGTTATGAGTCAGGTGGAAACCCGTTTGAACTATTTTATTTCTCAAATTGGTTCCAAAGAAAAAATGGAAGAATATTTCCGCAAAAAAACAATAGATTTGCGCGAGGATTTACGTGATATGATTCGTAATCAGCAAATTATACAACAAATGCAACAAAAATTGGTTGGTAATTTAAATTCAACTCCTGCCGATGTTCGTCGCTTTTTTAATCAACTACCTGTTGATAGCATTCCAACCGTACCTGCTGAAGTAGAATTACAAATCGTTAGTTTCGAACCTACAGTTCCCATCGAGGAAACTAATAGAATTAAGGAAAGATTGCGCGATTTTTCCGAACGAATTACAAGTGGAACTTGCGATTTTTCTGTTCTTGCACGTCTTTATTCCGAAGACACCGAAAGTGCTAAACGAGGTGGTGAGCTTGGTTTTATGGGTCGTGGTCAGCTTGTCCCCGAATTTTCTAGTGCTGCTTTTAATCTCATTGATACAAAAAAAGTATCACGTGTGGTTCAAACCGAATTTGGATTCCATATTATTCAGTTAATAGAAAAACGTGGTGACCGAATTAACTGTAGGCATATATTGCTCAAACCACGTGTTTCAACTGAAGAGAAAAATAAAGCAGTTTTGAAACTCGATACAATTTCTAACCTGATACGTGAAAATAAATTGACTTTTGAGCAAGCTGTAATGAATTTCTCACAAGATAAAAATACAGCAATGAACGCCGGTTTAATGTTAAACGAAAAAACAGGTAATTCTAAGTTCGAATATCAGGATTTACCACCTGAAGTAGCAAAAATTGTTTATGAAATGAATGTTGGTGAAATTTCGAAACCCTTCACCATGATTAATCAGAGTACAAACAAAGATGTGGTGGCTGTGGTAAAAGTAAAATCGAAAGTAGATAATCACAAAGCAAATCTTACCGATGATTATCAAATGCTTAAAAACTTTTATGAAAACAAGAACAAACAAGAGTTCCTAAATAACTGGATTATCAAAAAACAAAAAGAAACATATATCAGCATAGATCCTGCATGGCAAAAATGTAAATTTCAATACCCTGGATGGATTAAATAATCTGCGGTTTCTAACCATTATAAATGACAATTTCTACTTTATCACTTAAAGTGATGGGGTCGATAATTATAAATAGCTGTTTGAAAACTAAACTGAAAAAATACCTTACTGAATACAATCACATTGCACTTTTATGTGTACTGTGCTTGTTTGTAATTGTTCTTCAGGCACAAATACTACCCCGTCAATTGCGAAAAGAAATATTGCAAAATCAAATTTTGCTTGTAAAACCTCCAGCAAAAGCAATAAAAGTAAAAAAAGAAAGTGCAATGCCAACTCCAAAACCATTAGCACCAATTGCAAATCCATTTGCAAATAAAAATGCAACCATCGTTTATTTGGAATATTCCGAAACTTTATCATCCAATCAAATTTTAGGTACAGATGTAAAAGTTTTTAGAGGAAATGTTCGTTTCCGACATGATAATGCCTTGCTTTATTCCGATAGCGCATATTTATACTCAGATGCCAATTCGCTGGATGCATTTGGACATATACGAATTGTGCAAGGTGATACACTTTTTATTTATAGCGATTTGCTTTATTACGATGGCAATATCAAGATGGCGCGTTTACGTCATAATGTACGTATGGAAAATCGCAAAACAACACTTACTACAGACAGTTTGAATTACGATCGAATGGTAAATTTAGCCTATTACTATACCGGTGGTAAAATTAAAGATCAGTTAAATACACTTACTTCTGTATGGGGACAATATTCACCAGCAACGAAAGAAGCATTATTCAAAAAAACGGTACATTTGGTTAATAAAAATTTTATCTTAGACTCAGATACCATGAAGTACAATACCAAAACAAGTATAGCCAATATTGTGGGTCCAACACATATTTTGTACAATAAAGAAACCGATATTTTTACCAATCGTGGCTGGTACAATACTGCCACAGAACGCATGATGCTGCTAGATAGATCGTTGGTAAAACAGAAAGATGGAAAAACCATGGTTGGCGATACTATTTTTTACGACAAAAAGCTAAAATATGCCGAAAGTTTTAAGTGGGTTCAACTCAACGATACAGTTCAAAAAATGACATTGGTAGGTAACTATGTGAATTATGATGAAAACAAAAAAGTAGGAATGGCAACAGATTCATCCATTTTGGTCAATTGGTCAAATAAAGACACTACGTACATCCATGCCGATACACTTTATACTTCAAAAGATTCAATTTATAATGTAGCCCGTGGATTTTATAATGTTCGGCTTTATCGGAACGATATACAGGGTTTGTGTGACTCATTGGCTTACTCAGCACGCGATTCGGTTATAAATATGTATGGAGAACCCGTGCTTTGGACTGAAAACAACCAACTTTCGGGTGAATTTATTCAAGCTTTTTCTAAAAATAAAAAAATAGAAAGAATTCACATCCAACGTGCTGCTATGGCAGTTCAACATCAGGATTCAATCTTCTACAATCAATTATCGGGCAAAGAAATAATTGCCTATATGGATAGTGGACAATTAAAGAAAGTGGCTGTGAATGGGAATGGAGAAACAATCTATTACCCTAGGCATGAAAAAGATTCTACTTTGATTGGCGTAAATAAAACCCAAAGCAGTTTTGTAACAATGTTCTTTAATATGAAAAAAATAGAACGTATTGTTTTAACTTCTGCTTCGACCGGTACAATGTATCCTTTACTGCAACTAAAGGGCGATGAATTGTATTTAAAAAACTTTTTTTGGTTAGAAGAACAACGTCCAATGAAAAAGGAAGATGTTTTACTTGTTTTTCCAAAAACAAAACGGACAAAAACTCCTGAAAATTCCAGTAATACAACACCTTCTGTCAATCTATCATCGAAAACAGAAAAAGTTTCTATACAGAATTCAGTTGATTTGAGCAAAAGCGCAAAACAAAGCCCCCAGTAATAGAAGCCAACATTTACAAGTAAAAGTAGTAGTTTAAATTGGGAAAAAATAGTTCAATAAAATGAATTTCATAAATTCAATTTATTGTAATAAATCAACTCGCCTCTAATTAAACAATAACAACTACAAATCAACACAATAAAAATTTTTTGTGATTGTAAATAGGTTTTATATGTAGTTTGATTTCTTGGAAAACAAACCGTCAAACCCAAACGTTTTTTTAAATTACTGTCGGAGCAAACTCATAAATCAAATCTCAACGTAGAAAATCTGAAACTATTTCAATATTTCAATGTTAATTTCATACTTCTCAAGAAAATAAATAAATTGCTTTGTTATTCAAAAATGATTATCTATCTTTGCAGTCCCAAATAAAATCATCAACATAATATAATAAATACTTAGTAATTATGATCGTAGTCCCAGTAAAAGAAGGCGAAAACATTGAAAGAGCATTAAAAAAATTCAAGCGTAAATTTGAAAAAACAGGTGTAGTGAAAGAACTACGTCGTCGTCAATGTTTTGACAAACCTTCTATCGTAAAACGCGATGAAATTATGCATGCAGTTTACATAGAAAAGAAGAATCTTCGCGAAGAATAGTAAAAAATACATGGAAAACTTGTTTTCCTGATTTATTTATTCTACCTTCGTTGCAGAATTGAACCTACGGTTATGATGAACGAATTTCTGCAATATATACAGTATGAGAAGAATTATTCCTCTCATACTGTTTTATCATATCATACCGACCTACTCCAGTTCTGTAAATTTTTAGAAATCGCCCCCAAAGAATTAATTCCTTCTGCTATCCGTTCGCAACAAATACAACAGTGGGTGCTTTCGCTGATGAACGAAAAGATTTCTGCCCGTACATTATCCCGAAAAATTTCTACACTTAAATCATTCTGGTATTTTTTATTCGCACGTGGTTATGTAAATCAAAACCCAACGTTAAAAATTATTCTTCCTAAAACAAAAAAGCCCATTCCTGCGTTTTTCAAAGACAGCGAGATGAAGCTTGTTATAAAGAATAATTTTATCTCCGATAGTTTTGATACGATTCGCAATCAATTAGTTTTATCAGTTTTCTATCAGACTGGAATTCGACTTAGTGAGCTCATTAATATTGCAGATAAAGATGTTGATTTGATACAAGAAAATATACGTGTTATCGGTAAACGTAACAAGCAGCGAATAATTCCGATTAGCAAAACATTGTGTGGTGATATAGCAAGTTATATTGCATTCAGAAATGAATCTATAGAAATAGCTGTTCCACAGTTATTTGTCCTGAAAAACGGAAAAAAGATGTATCCGAAAATAGTCTATAATATTGTTCACAAAACAATGTCAAAAGTTAGCAGTTTGCATAAAAAAAGTCCCCACGTACTCCGTCATACATTTGCTACCAGTTTGCTCAACGGAGGTGCCGATATCAATGCCGTTAAAGAATTACTTGGGCACAGCAGTCTTGCTGCAACCCAAGTTTACACACACACGAGTTTTGAAAAACTACACATTATTTATAAACATGCCCATCCAAGGGAAAAATAAAAAAAGGAGGAAATTATGAAACTAAGGATTCAATCCATCAATTTTGATGCAACTGCCAGTTTAGAATCTTACATCAACAAAAAATCGTTGAAATTTGATAAATTTTTTGATGAAATACAGAATGTAGAAGTATATCTAAAGGTAGTAAAACCCGAATCGGTATCTAATAAGGAAGTCGAAATTAAAATATCCATTCCAAGCGTTGATTTTTTTGCTTCAAAAACTTGTGACACTTTTGAGGAAGCTGTTGACCTAACCCTTGACGCCATAGAGAAACAAATGCGCAAGTATAAAGAAAAAACCACCAATAAATAAAATATTACCTTAATTGTTTTGTAGTCCAAAATATTGTCGTACATTTGCAAGCCGTTTAAATAGCCGTATTTAAACGGCTTTTTCTACGGCAAAAACCCTAAGAAATAACACTTTGCCTCTTTAGCTCAGTTGGCCAGAGCACGTGATTTGTAATCTCGGGGTCGTTGGTTCGAATCCGACAAGAGGCTCAAAAACAATTTATAATGCAAAATTCATAATGCATAATATCCAAGAGTGGAAAAATTATGCATTATAAATTATGAACTAATATTTAAAATCTGGGCAGTTACCAAAGTGGCCAACTGGGGCTGACTGTAACTCAGCTGTCTTTCGACTTTGGAGGTTCGAATCCTTCACTGCCTACTACAAATTTGAGAATTAAGTAATTTGAAAATTTGAAGATGTATTATATTTTAAAATTTGCGAATTTTCAAATTTTCAAATTGTATTTGCGAAAGTAGCTCAGTTGATAGAGCATTAGCCTTCCAAGCTGAGGGTCGCGGGTTTGAGTCCCGTCTTTCGCTCAAAAAAGAGTCCAACCCACCGCAGTAGGGAGTCTTCCCCACTTGGAGTGGGAATAAGAAGAGGGCTGATTGCTGTTGTAGCTCAGTGGTAGAGCACTTCCTTGGTAAGGAAGAGGTCGCGAGTTCAATTCTCATCAACAGCTCAACTTTGTGCGCTTTTTATAAAACATATTAAATTAATTATTAAATAATCATTGAGTTATGGCAAAAGAAAAATTTGACAGGTCAAAACCCCACGTAAACGTTGGTACCATTGGACACGTTGACCACGGCAAAACTACCTTGACCGCTGCAATTACCATGGTACTTGCAAAAAAAGGTCTTTCTGAGATGCGTTCTTTCGATTCTATCGATAATGCACCTGAAGAAAAAGAACGTGGTATTACTATTAATACAGCCCACGTTGAATATCAAACAGCTTTACGTCACTATGCACATGTTGACTGTCCGGGACATGCCGACTACGTTAAGAACATGGTAACTGGTGCTGCTCAAATGGATGGTGCTATCATTGTAGTTGCTGCAACTGATGGTCCTATGCCTCAAACACGCGAACACATTTTGTTGGCTCGTCAGGTAAACGTTCCACGTTTGGTTATTTTCATGAACAAATGTGATCAGGTTGATGACGAAGAAATGTTGGAATTGGTAGAAATGGAAATGCGTGAATTGCTTACTTTCTACGATTTTGATGGTGATAATACTCCTGTTATCCGCGGATCTGCTCTTGGTGGATTGAACGGAGTTCCTGAATGGGAAGATAAAATTATGGAATTGATGGATGCTGTAGATAGCTGGATTTTATTACCAGAACGTGCCGTTGATAAACCATTTTTGATGCCAGTTGAAGATGTATTCTCTATCACGGGTCGTGGAACAGTTGCTACAGGTCGTATCGAAACAGGTAAAATCAAAACTGGTGAAGAAGTTCAAATCATTGGTTTAGGTCAGGGAGCAAAGAAATCAGTTGTAACTGGAGTTGAAATGTTCCGTAAGATTTTGGACGATGGTCAGGCAGGTGACAATGTAGGTTTATTACTCCGTGGTATTGATAAAGATGAAATCAAACGTGGTATGGTAATTACTCATCCAGGAAAAGTTACACCACACACTACTTTCAAAGCAGCTGCTTATATTTTGAAGAAAGAAGAAGGTGGTCGTCATACTCCTTTTCACAACCGATATCGCCCTCAATTCTACATTCGTACATTGGATGTTACTGGTGAAATTACTCTTCCGGAAGGAACTGAAATGGTAATGCCAGGTGACAACTTAGAACTTACAGTAACTTTGATTTATCCTGTTGCTTGTAATGTAGGTTTACGTTTTGCTATTCGTGAAGGAGGTCGTACAGTAGGTTCAGGTCAGATAACTGAATTGTTAGACTAAATATACAGTTACGAGTTACGAGTTACGAGATAAAATCCCGAAACTTGTAACTCGAAATTTAAAAACTTGTTACTTGATACTCGTAACTTGTAACTAACACACGGGCGTAGCTCAGTTGGTAGAGCACTGGTCTCCAAAACCAGGTGTCGGGAGTTCGAGTCTCTCTGCCCGTGCAAATTCTATTTATTTATGAAGATAATTAATTATATTAAAGAGTCATATTTGGAACTCGTTCAGAAGGTATCTTGGCCAACACGCCAGGAACTAACGAATAGTGCAGTTGTGGTATTAATTGCTTCCATCATCATTGCATTAATTGTTTGGCTTATGGATGTAAGTTTCGAAGCTATTATGAAGTCTATTTACAGAATGCTGTCTTAAATTAATCAATGGAGGTCAATAAAGTGTCTGAGTCAACAAATTTTAAATGGTACGTAATGCGTGCTATTAGTGGAAAAGAGAACAAGGTAAAAGAATATATTGATGCAGAAATCAAAAATTCGGATCTTGGTCAGTATGTTGCACAGGTATTAATCCCTACTGAAAAAGTTTATCAGATTCGAAACGGCAAAAAAATTACAAAAGAACGTAGTTGTATGCCGGGATACATCATGATAGAAGCTAATCTGATTGGTGAAATTCCTCACCGTCTACGTAATACACCAAACGTTATTGGATTTCTAGGCGAAAAAAACCATGTTCCTACAGCGATTCGTCCTTCGGAAGTGAATCGGATACTGGGAAAAGTGGATGAACTCCAGGAAACTGCTGAAGAAATGGTAAAACCTTTCTTTGTAGGCGAAAACGTGAAAGTGATATTTGGTCCTTTTTCGGGATTTAGTGGCGTAATTGAGGAAGTAAACTCTGAGAAGAAAAAACTCAAACTTATGGTTATGATATTCGAACGTAAAACACCGCTCGAATTAGCTTTTACACAAGTAGAAAAGGAGTAGTTGATTGCTGTTACAAATCGATAACTTCAGTTAAACATCAAAAACAAATATAATTATGGCTAAAGAGATTGCTGGACTAATAAAATTACAGATTAAAGGAGGGGCTGCAAACCCATCTCCCCCTGTAGGACCTGCATTGGGTTCTAAAGGGATCAATATTATGGAGTTTTGCAAACAATTTAATGCCAGAACCCAAGACAAACCGGGCAAAATTTTACCCGCTGTCATCACCTATTATACTGACAAATCATTCGACTTTGTAGTAAAAACTCCGCCTGTTGCTATGCAGTTATTGGAAGTAACCAAACTGAAAAGTGGATCGGCAGAGCCTAACCGTAAAAAAGTAGCTGAAATTACCTGGGAACAGGTAAGTGCAATTGCCTCAGACAAAATGGTCGATTTGAATTGTTTTGAATTAGACGCAGCTATGAAAATGGTTGCAGGTACAGCAAGAAGTATGGGTATTACCGTAAAAGGTACTTTTCCAAATAAAAATTATTAACACTTCAATTAAAAATGAGTAAACTGACAAAAAATCAAAGGTTAGCTTTAGAAAAAATTGAAGCAGGAAAAACCTATTCTCTAAAAGAAGCAGCCGGACTGGTAAAAGAAATTTCCAATGCGAAATTTGACGCTTCTGTAGATATTGATGTACGCTTAGGTGTTGACCCACGTAAAGCCAACCAAATGGTACGCGGCGTTGTGTCGTTGCCAAACGGAACCGGAAAAGAAGTAAAGGTTCTTGCATTATGTACTCCCGATCAGGAAGCAGCGGCTAAAGAAGCCGGCGCCGATTTTGTTGGTCTAGATGAATATATCGAAAAAATAAAAGGCGGTTGGACAGATATAGATGTGATAATCACTATGCCTGCTATTATGGGTAAATTAGGTGCTTTAGGACGTATTTTAGGTCCTCGTGGCTTAATGCCAAATCCTAAAAGCGGTACAGTAACAAACGAAGTTGGAAAAGCAGTAAAAGAAGTAAAACAAGGAAAAATCGACTTTAAAGTTGATAAATATGGTATTGTACATACATCGGTAGGAAAAGTATCTTTTACCAATGAACAAATTGTACAAAACGCCAAAGAATTTGTTTCTACTTTGATGAAACTGAAACCCACTTCCGCAAAAGGTACTTATGTAAAGAGCATTTATCTTTCAAGCACAATGAGTATGGGTATTAAGATTGAACCCAAATCAATTGAAGAATAAAATTAAAAGTTTATGAAAAAGGAAGATAAAAGCACTATAATAAAACAACTTGAGTTAACTCTGGGTGAGTATGCTCACTTCTATTTAATGGATATTGGCGGATTAAATGCTGCAAAAACCACCGAATTGAGAAGAATATGCTTCAAACAAGAAATTAAACTTGTTGTTGTTAAAAATACATTGCTTCAAAAAGCACTTGAAAATTCACCAGTAGATTATAGTGAACTGTATGGTTCACTTGTTGGCGAAACTTCTATGATGCTTTCGAATGTAGGTAATGCTCCGGCTAAAATAATTCGTGATTTCAGCAAGGCAAGCAAGAGTAAAATCAAAAAACCAATTCTTAAAGCAGCGTATGTTGAACAGAGTTTCTACATTGGCGAAAACCAATTGGAAGTACTTGTAAACGTTAAGACGAAAAACGAACTTATTGGTGAACTTATTGGCTTATTACAATCACCTGCTAAGAACGTTATTTCAGCACTCCAATCAGGAGGTTCTACTATTCACGGCGTGTTGAAAACACTGTCGGAAAGATAAAATTCAGATAAAAAATAAAAAACAAAATCATAAAAAATAAGTAAAATGGCAGATTTGAAAGCTTTTGCAGAACAATTGGTTAACTTAACAGTTAAAGAAGTAAATGAGTTAGCTCAAATTTTGAAAGACGTATATGGTATCGAACCAGCTGCTGCAGCTGTTGCTGTTGCTGCAGGTCCTGTAGCTGCTGCTGAGGTAGTAGAAGAAAAAACATCTTTTGATGTAGTATTGAAATCAGCTGGTCCAACAAAATTAGCTATCGTTAAATTGGTAAAAGAATTAACAGGTCTTGGCTTGAAAGAAGCAAAAGATTTGGTTGATGCTGCTCCTTCAGTTATCAAAGAAGGTACAACTAAAGACGAAGCCGAAGCTTTGAAAAAACAACTCGAAGAAGGCGGAGCAGAAGTTGAACTTAAATAATAATGCCTGATTATCAGGTCTTTGGTTTAGATTCCTTCCAACTGAAGGTTTCTAAACCTTTTTCTGTCTATAAAATAATTGAGTTCACTGCAACCATATAACCTCTTTGAAAATGTCGTCAATAACCAAAGCTCAAAGAATAAATTTTGCTTCTATTAAAAATCAGTTAATATACCCTGATTTCTTAGAAGTTCAATTAAAATCTTTCCAAGACTTTTTTCAAATGGACACTGCTCCTGAAAAAAGAAAAACAGAAGGTTTGTATAAGGTTTTCTCCGAAAACTTTCCAATCTCAGATACCCGAAATAATTTCATCCTCGAATTTCTTGATTATTACGTTGACCCTCCACGTTATTCGATTGATGAGTGTATAGAACGCGGCTTGACTTATAGTGTGCCGCTTAAAGCAAAATTAAAATTGTATTGCACCGATCCGGATCACGAAGATTTTGATACGGTGATTCAAGATGTATATTTGGGACCAATCCCTTATATGACTTTGAAAGGAACTTTTGTTATTAATGGTGCCGAACGTGTTATTGTATCGCAACTTCATCGCTCGCCGGGTGTGTTTTTCGGTCAAAGCACTCATGCCAATGGAACTAAGCTTTATTCAGCGCGTATTATTCCATTCCGAGGTTCATGGATAGAATTCGCAACTGACATCAACAATGTTATGTACGCTTACATTGATCGGAAGAAAAAACTTCCTGTTACTACTTTATTGCGTGCTATTGGTTTCGAAAGTGATAAAGACATTTTGGAAATATTCAACTTAGCTGAAGAAATAAAAGTAAACAAAACGAGTTTAAAAAAGGCGATTGGAGAAAAATTAGCTGCCCGTGTATTGAAAACCTGGGTGGAAGATTTTGTGGATGAAGATACTGGTGAAGTAGTAACGATTGAACGAAACGAAGTAATTATCGATCGTGAAACTATTCTAGAAGCACACCATGTTGACGAAATTATAGAAGCTGGAACTCAAACCATTCTGCTTCATAAATCGGATGCCAATCAGAACGACTACGCCATTATTTACAATACACTTCAAAAAGACCCGAGCAATTCGGAAAAAGAAGCTGTTTTGTATATCTATCGTCAATTGCGTAATGCCGTTCCCGCGGATGATTCTACAGCCCGCGAAGTTATCAATAATTTATTCTTCTCCGAAAAACGTTATGATTTAGGTAATGTTGGACGTTTCCGTATAAATAGGAAATTGAATTTGACCACCAGCATGGATATCAAAGTGCTGACTAAAGAAGATATTATTGAGATTATAAAATATTTAATTGAGTTAATCAACTCTAAGGCTGATGTTGATGATATTGACCACTTAAGCAACCGTCGGGTTCGTACCGTTGGTGAACAATTATACAATCAGTTTGGTGTTGGGTTGTCTCGTATGGCTCGTACTATTCGTGAACGAATGAATGTACGTGACAATGAGGTTTTTACTCCCATCGATTTGATCAATGCTAAAAGTGTTTCATCAGTTATCAATTCATTTTTTGGTACAAATGCTTTATCGCAATTTATGGATCAACAAAATCCATTAGCCGAAATAACTCACAAACGTCGTATGTCAGCACTCGGACCAGGCGGTTTGTCACGCGAACGTGCAGGTTTCGAGGTTCGTGATGTACACTACACGCACTATGGTCGTTTGTGTCCAATTGAAACTCCCGAAGGACCAAACATTGGTTTAATTTCTTCTTTGTGTATTTATGCTAAAATAAACGAACTTGGTTTTATCGAAACACCTTATCGAAAGGTCATCAATTCGGTAGTTGATATGAGCGATAAAGGAATTGAGTATTACACTGCCGAAGAAGAAGAAAACTTGGTAGTAGCTCAAGGAAATGCTCCTTTAAATGATAAGGGTGGATTTATACGTACAAAAGTAAAATCGCGTCGTGGTGCTGATTTTCCTGTTATTTTACCTTCAGAGGTAGATTTAATGGATGTTTCTCCATCTCAAATTGCTTCTATTGCGGCTGCTTTGATTCCATTTTTGGAACACGATGATGCCAACCGTGCCTTGATGGGATCGAATATGATGCGTCAGGCAGTTCCATTGTTGCGTTGCGAAGCTCCAATTGTGGGTACCGGAATTGAGGGTCAATTGATTCAGGATTCAAGAACTCAAATAATGTCCGAAGGCGATGGAGTGGTAGAATATGTCGATGCCAGTTGTATTAAAATTTGTTACAACCGTACTGAAGAAGAAGAATTTGTAAGTTTCGATTCGGCTGTAAAAGAATATAATTTACCAAAATTCCAAAAAACGAACCAAAATACCACCATCGATTTACGCCCTATTGTAAGCAAAGGAGATAAAGTTACCTATGGTCAGATTTTGACCGAGGGTTATGCCACTCAAAATGGTGAATTAGCTATCGGAAAAAACCTGAAAGTTGCGTTTATGCCTTGGAAAGGTTATAACTTTGAAGATGCTATCGTAATCAACGAACGTGTGGTACGCGAAGATATCTTTACTTCTATCCACGTGGTGGAACAGCTTTTGGATGTTCGCGAAACTAAACGCGGCATTGAAGAGTTTACTTCGGATATACCTAATGTAAGTGAAGAAGCTACAAAAGATTTAGACGAAAACGGAATTATCCGTATTGGAGCGCGTATAGAACCGGGTGATATTATTATTGGTAAAATTACTCCCAAAGGAGAATCTGATCCTTCGCCCGAAGAAAAATTGCTTCGCGCCATTTTTGGGGATAAAGCAGGCGATGTAAAAGATGCTTCGTTGAAAGCAACCCCATCATTATCGGGTGTGGTTATTGGAAAACGTTTGTTCTCTAAAGCACAAAAAAATCGCAAGTCAAAATTAGCAGATAAAGCTGTTCTTCCTAAATTAGATGAAGAATTCGAAAATCAAGCCTGCATTTTACGCAATACATTGGTTGATAAACTGATGACTATGATTGGTGATAAAACTTCAGCAGGTGTTAAAGATTTTTTGGGAACAGATATTGTTTCGAAAAACAGTAAATTTACAGTCGAACGTTTGCGTGAAATTGATTATACTTCTGTTCAATTAAGTAAATGGACAACTGATAATCATAAAAATGAATTAATTAAAAAATTGATAATGAATTATTTGAGAAAATTCAAGGAATTGGATGCTCAAATTAAACGTCAAAAATTCAATATCACCATTGGGGATGAACTGCCAAATGGTATAGTACAAATAGCCAAAGTCTATATTGCAAAAAAAAGAAAAATTCGTGTTGGTGATAAAATGGCAGGGCGTCATGGTAACAAAGGGATTGTTTCGCGTATAGTTCGTCAGGAAGATATGCCTTTTCTTGAAGATGGAACTCCGGTTGACATAGTATTAAACCCGCTGGGGGTACCTTCACGTATGAATCTTGGTCAGATTTTCGAAACCGTTTTGGGTTGGGCAGGAAAAGAATTGGGTGTGCGTTTTGCCACTCCAATTTTTGATGGTGCAACACTTGAAGATTTGAATGTTTGGACTGAAAAAGCCAATGTGCCAAATTATGGAAAAACATATCTGTATGATGGTGGAACTGGGGAACGTTTTGACCAAACAGCCACAGTAGGTGTGATTTACATGTTGAAACTAGGTCATATGGTTGAAGATAAAATGCACGCTCGTTCCATCGGACCTTATTCGCTTATAACACAACAACCTCTGGGAGGTAAAGCACAATTTGGGGGTCAACGTTTTGGTGAAATGGAGGTTTGGGCACTCGAAGCTTTTGGTGCTGCTCATATTTTACAAGAAATATTAACAGTAAAATCGGATGATGTTATGGGACGTGCCCGTACCTACGAAGCTATTGTAAAAGGTGACCCAATGCCAACTCCTGGAATTCCAGAGTCGCTTAATGTATTGTTACATGAGCTTCGCGGATTAGGTTTGAGTATAAATTTAGAATAAAAAAGCTCCCTAAATCCCTCTAAGGGTTCTTATTGAAAGGTATGTTATTCTATTAGAAATTATTTATCGCTCTCCAAAAGTCCCCCTTTGCGGGATTTATGGGGCTTAAAAAATATATTATGGCTTTTAAAAATGATAATAAGGTAAAGAGTACTTTTAATAAAATTTCCATCGGTCTTGCATCACCCGAAGAAATATTAAAATTATCGAGTGGTGAGGTACTGAAACCCGAAACAATTAATTATCGTACCTACAAACCCGAACGAGATGGCTTGTTTTGCGAACGCATTTTTGGTCCCACCAAGGATTTTGAATGTCATTGCGGAAAATACAAACGTATTCGTTATAAAGGCATTGTCTGCGACCGTTGTGGAGTAGAAGTGACTGAGAAAAAAGTTCGCCGCGAGCGCATGGGACACATTCAACTGGTTGTTCCTGTGGCTCATATCTGGTATTTCCGTTCTTTACCGAATAAAATAGGTTATCTGCTGGGAATGCCAACCAAGAAACTTGATTCAATAATCTATTATGAAAAATATGTTATCATTCAAGCAGGTATTCTTGAGAATGGAGAAAATATCACCGAAGGTGAATTACTTTCTGAAGATGAGTATTTAGATATTTTGGAAGCACTTCCACGCGAAAATCAACTATTAGAAGATACCGATTCCAATAAGTTTATTGCCAAGATGGGAGCTGATGCCATTCATGATATGTTGAGTCGCTTGGATTTAGATGTTTTATCATACGACTTACGTAATATGGCAAACACCGATACATCTCAACAACGTAAAACAGAAGCTTTGAAACGTCTACAAATTGTAGAATCGTTCCGTGCCTCGAAAGTGCGCAATAAACCTGAATGGATGATTATCAAAATAGTTCCGGTTATTCCGCCTGAATTACGTCCGTTGGTGCCATTGGATGGTGGTCGTTTTGCTACTTCCGATTTGAATGACTTGTATCGCCGCGTAATTATCCGTAACAACCGCTTGAAACGTTTGATAGAAATCAAAGCGCCAGAAGTGATTTTACGTAACGAAAAACGTATGCTTCAGGAAGCTGTCGATTCCTTGTTCGATAATTCACGTAAATCGAGTGCAGTTAAAACCGATGCTAATCGTCCGTTGAAATCTCTTTCCGATTCGTTGAAAGGAAAACAAGGACGTTTCCGTCAGAATTTATTAGGTAAACGTGTCGATTATTCGGCTCGTTCAGTAATTGTTGTAGGTCCTGAATTGAAAATGCACGAATGCGGTATCCCTAAGGATATGGCAGCCGAATTGTATAAACCGTTTATAATCCGCAAACTTATTGAACGCGGAATAGTAAAAACCGTTAAATCGGCTAAAAAAATTGTCGATCGCAAAGACCCTGTAATTTGGGATATTTTGGAATACGTGATGAAAGGTCATCCGGTTTTACTCAACCGTGCTCCTACTTTGCACCGCTTGGGTATTCAGGCATTTCAACCTAAAATGATTGAAGGAAAAGCTATTCAGCTTCACCCACTTTCGTGTACGGCTTTCAATGCCGATTTTGACGGTGACCAAATGGCAGTTCATTTACCACTTGGTAATGAGGCAATTCTGGAAGCACAAATGTTGATGCTTGCATCACATAATATCCTAAATCCAGCCAACGGTGCTCCTATTACTGTTCCTTCGCAGGACATGGTTCTTGGTTTGTATTATATTACCAAACCACGTACCGGAGCACTTGGAGAAGGATTAATTTTCTATTCGCCCGAAGAAGCCGAAATAGCTTATAACGAACGAAAAGTGGCTTTGCATTCATGGATAAAGGTAAAAACAAAAGATTTGAATGCAGAAGGTGAAATGGTGGATAGGCTTATTGAAACCACAGTTGGACGTATATTATTCAATAAATGTGTTCCTACAAAAGTGGGTTATATTAACGAACTACTTTCAAAAAAATCATTGCGCGACATTATTGGTAACGTAATAGAAATTTGTGGTGTAGCCCGTACAGCTCAATTTTTAGATGATATCAAAGACTTAGGTTATTCTATGGCTTTTAAAGGCGGACTTTCGTTCAATTTGAATGATGTAATTATTCCACCCGAAAAAGAAGCAATGGTAAATGAAGGAAATGCCGAAGTAGAAGAAATTCTGAATAACTATAATATGGGGTTCATTACCTTTAACGAACGTTACAATCAGATTATCGATACTTGGACACATGTTAACTCAAAATTGTCGAATATTTTAATGAAACAACTATCGAGCGACAATCAGGGATTCAACTCTGTTTATATGATGTTGGATTCAGGAGCTCGTGGTTCGAAAGAACAAATTCGTCAACTTTCGGGTATGCGTGGTTTGATGGCAAAACCTCAAAAATCGGGTGCCGAAGGTGGTCAGATTATTGAAAATCCAATTTTATCCAACTTTAAAGAAGGACTATCGGTGTTGGAATACTTTATTTCTACCCATGGTGCTCGTAAAGGTTTGGCCGATACGGCTTTGAAAACAGCAGATGCCGGTTATTTAACACGACGTTTGGTGGATGTATCGCAAGATGTGATCATCAATGAAGACGACTGCGGAACATTGCGTGGTCTTATTGCCATAGAAATGAAAAACAACGAAGAAGTTATTTCTTCACTGTACGAACGTATTTTGGGACGTGTGTCGGTGCATGATATTTATCATCCGCTCTCCGGAGAATTAATTGTTTCTTCGGGCGATCAGATTACCGAATTTCTTGCAAAAAAAATTCAGGATTCACCTATCGAACGCGTCGAAATTCGTTCTGTATTGACTTGTGAATCAAAAAAAGGTGTTTGTGCCAAATGTTACGGACGTAACCTTGCTACCAACAAAATGGTACATATTGGCGAGGCTGTGGGTGTAATTGCTGCTCAATCAATTGGTGAACCTGGTACTCAGTTGACTCTTCGTACTTTTCACGTTGGTGGTATTGCATCAAATATTGCTGCTGAATCGAAAATCGTATTGCGTTACGATGGTCGTCTTGAATTTGACGAACTTCGTACTGTTGATGCCATCGATGATGACAAAAAGAATTATCAAGTAGTAGTAAGCCGTTTGGCTGAAATGCGTGTAATTGACATAAATACCGGAATTGCGCTAACCACTCAAAATGTTCCTTATGGTTCTAAACTATATGTGAAAGATGGCGAAATGGGCAAAAAAGGTCAATTGGTTTGCGATTGGGATCCCTTTAATGCGGTGATTATTTCGGAAACGGAAGGTAAAATCGAATTTGAAGATGTAATCGAAAACATTACTTTCAAAGCCGAAACTGACGAAGCAACCGGTTTACGCGAAAAAATTATTATTGAATCGAAGGATCGGAACAAAGTTCCAAGTGCACACATTGTTTCCAAAGATGGCTCAATACTACGTACTTACAACTTACCGGTAGGTGCCCACCTTGTGTTGGACAATGGAAATAAAATCAAAATGGGTCAAATGTTGGTAAAAATACCACGTGCCGTAGGTAAAGCTGGTGATATCACCGGTGGACTTCCACGCGTTACCGAGTTGTTCGAAGCACGTAATCCATCCAATCCGGCTGTAGTAGCCGAAATTGATGGTGAAGTAACCTTCGGAAAAATAAAACGTGGTAATCGAGAATTGACTGTAACTTCCAAAACAGGTGAAATCAAAAAATACATGATTCCACTTTCGAGACAAATTCTGGTTCAAGAAAATGACTTTGTACGTGCAGGAACACCGCTTTCGGATGGAGCAACAACACCTTCGGATATTTTGTTAATCAAAGGACCAACTGCCGTTCAGGATTATATCGTTAATGAAGTGCAGGACGTTTATCGCTTACAAGGCGTGAAAATAAACGATAAACATTTTGAAGTGATAGTGCGTCAAATGATGCGTAAAGTTGAAATTCTGGAACAAGGTGATACCCGTTTTCTTGAAAAACAAATTGTTGGAAAAAATGATTTTATGGAAGAAAATGACCGTATTTGGGGTAAAAAAGTAATACTAGATGCTGGTGATTCTGTAACCATGAAACCTGGACAAATTATTACTCCACGTAAATTGCGCGACGAAAATTCAATGTTGAAACGCCGTGATATGAAGATAGTTGAAACCCGCGATGCTATAGCAGCAACTTCTAATCAAATTTTACAAGGTATAACCCGTGCTGCATTGCAAACCAACAGCTTTATGTCGGCTGCCTCGTTTCAGGAAACAACCAAAGTACTAAACGATGCTGCTATCAACGGAAAAGTAGACCGTTTGGAAGGTTTGAAAGAGAACGTTATATGCGGTCACTTAATTCCTGCCGGTACCGGACAACGTGATTACGATAAAATTGTGGTTTATTCGCGAGAAGAATACGAAAAGAAAGTTGATGCCCGTAAAAACGTGTTGGATATCGACGATCGTGAAGCTGAACAATAAATAATACACTTGTTTTCTAAATTAAAAAGGTTTTGTTTTCGAAATGAAAACAAAACCTTTTTTTACGCCTAAGTTTAACTATTTTAAAGATTTATTGAATTTAGAGATAACTGAGAGGAAAAATTAAATTAAATAATACAATTTAACCTGACTTCGAAATAATATTAATCAGTAAGTACATCAATATCAAGAAAAAAAAAGATTTCAATATAAATAATTTCTAATTTGAAGTAAATATTTGTTGGGTTATATATATAACAAACGACATATATAATTACGCATATAATTTGTATCTTTGCAAACCAAAACAAAAA
>JACDZH010000369.1 GCA_013426815.1 Paludibacter sp. | reverse complement strand
GTCAAATTCATAAAATATTCTGTATCATCAACTTAGGGGTGCTGAGTAGTTACCTAACTTTTCTATTTCCGCTTGTGTTTGATTGTCAATTTTCAGATTGAGTTTATTGTCAATTAAGGTACATGAGATGTTTTTTTTAAGTTTTAATTTTGCTATTTTATCTATTACTTTTCTAAATGCAACCTCTATCTTTGCATTCTTATGCTCTAATAAATATGTATTTTGGTCTTTAACAAGACTGAAAATGCTGTCTGTTTTTGATTGTCTTATTTGTTTAATTTCGAGCTTTCTGACTGTATTTTTCCGCAAAATATAACGTGTGTTACTATACTTGTCAATTATTTCGACAAGTTCATTGCCAAATAGTTCTAATTGTATCACATCCTGTTTTAACAAGGTGTCTATTTGCTCTTTGGTAATATTTGTTAGGTAGTTGCATTTATAATCATCACTGGCTAACTCATTTATATGTGTATTTTAATCCAGCCTTTGTCTCCAACAAAAATCACTCCCTCTATACCAAAATCATTTTTGAGTTTCTTTAGTTGATTTGAAACCGTTGCAGTATCACCAGTATTTCCACAAAAAACCTCTACGGATACTGGGTATCCTTCACTGTCGGTCATTAACCCGATTACCATTTGGTTTTTTACCTTTGGGACTATTATGCTGCAAAATGTATTAACTTTAGATTTTGGAAAAATACCTGAAATGAAAAACCTAGCTAAAATATTTGGTATATACAATGTTGGAGTTTGTAATGAAAAGGTAAAAACCTATCAAATGCAATTTTAGAGATAAAATTGTAAAATTCAAAAAATTAGAACAATTGGAATAGGGTAGCAACTTTTGAAAATTTTAGAGGGGTGTTGCTGTTTTTCTATGGAGGGTTAGATTTATACCTTAACTAAGGGCTTGTGAAATAATAAACAATCAAATAAAATAACATTCATTGTAGAACCAAAATTTTTTATGCAATCTCAACAAACACATTATTTCAGTTAATGTAGGGGTGTTATTGAATTTAAATTTTAAGTAGACAAGAAGAATATGACGTAAAAGAGGTAAATCCTTGTGGATTTACCTCTTTTAATTCAAGAAAAAAACTACTGCTGTTCTAGTTTTATTTGTAAAGATTTATCTTTATTAATATCAATGTCTACAATATGATCTTTATATGAAATCATACTAATTTTCAATTGGCAATTACCTCCACAAAGATTTGATATACTAAAGTTACCATCTAAATCAGTGTACATTTTTTGTCCATTTACATATATTGTTGCTCCAGCAAGTGTTTCTTTAGTAGCTTTATCTGCAACAATACCTTTGAGGGTATTTGTTTGTTCAGAAAATTCTACTTTTGCCACAGTTGAAACATTGTTATTAGCTCTTACACCTAGACTAACTAGTATTATTAATGCACTTGCTATGAACATAATCTTTTTCATAATCGTTTTTTTTATATGTTTAATTTTCAATGCAAAGTAATACAATCTACATTACATCAAGGTTACATATATATTACAATTGATTTACAATTATGTGAAGATTTATGGAGTTATTTGAATCAATTTAAGTTTTTACTGTTTTTTAATATGTCTTCTCCGAAATCAATTTACCCTTTTCGTCCCACATAAACCAGATTCCCGTTTTTTTTCCATTTGTATATTGCATTTCATATCGCATAATTCCAGAATCATCCCAGATATGCCAAGTGCCATTTTTCTTGTTTTCTCGGTATTCTGCCTGTGCAATAAGCATTCCCGCCTCGTTATAAGTACGCCAAATTCCATGAAACTCTCCATTTCTATAAGCCCTAACTTCGTTTGGTTTTCCATTTGCAAAATAAACAATATATGCACCCTCTGGCTTACCATCTTTAATGTTTATTTCCACTTTTATTGCACCGTTTTGATAATACTCTTTGAATTCACCTGTGTATAATTTTGTTTGGCTTGCATCAGCAAAAAACAAACCATCACTCTGTACGATCTTTCCGTTTTGTGAAAATAAGAAAAGTGGAATCGACAGAAGAATAAATAAATTGCAGATTATTTTGCGCATCGGATTAGATTATTAAGTTTGAATTACAAAAATAACAAAAAATGACCAATTATATCGGGTTGAATAAAGATTTAATATGTGTTACAAAATAGGTGAAGAATCTAAAGTCAAATAATAAATCACTATTGACCGACAAAAATTAAAAACTGTCGGATTTTAAATTTATATATC
>JACDZH010000368.1 GCA_013426815.1 Paludibacter sp. | reverse complement strand
GTGTTAGCTATAAAAATGAATTTTAGGTACAACACCCGATACTCATTTTTTTTTAATACATTTATTTTTGTAAGATGTTACAAATCAATCATATGTTTATAGTTTATCCACTTATTGGTAACGCTGTTTGCTCCGGAAGTTGTTTTAAGTCAAGTTGTTTGTTATCATAAAATTATAATTATAAATTCTTAGGGTTGCTCTCTTAATAAATCCATAAATGAATTTACTTTTATGCACAAATCTAATCTTGATAGTAGATCATAAATCTCAATTCTCAACCTTTCCCGATTTGTTGAATTTAACAACGGGACAGAAGTTTAGATAATAATAAATAGTTGTTAAATTTGAAATTTAGTTCGCCAAAAATTCTTAATCATCATATTCCGATTGTTTTAATTTCTTACACTATTAATACAAAGTTTGTTGTTAAGTGTCTAATAATCAAGTTTTAAATTTAGATATATGAAAAAAATTAATTCGTTTTTAGTCTTTATGTGTTTTGTTTCTTTGTGTATTACAGCTCAAAACATAATTCCCGAAACACTTAAAAATGGAATTGTTCCATCGCGATACAATCGGAACGCGCTCACAGTGTTAATACTCGATAACAATGGCAATTGCATAAGCGATATTAAAAAAGCTGCTGAAACATTGCAAATTCCCGAAAAGTTTGATGACAATAATCTTACTATCCGATATTTTTCTGCACCATCCACCCGAGACCAAATTAAACAAAGTATTGATAATCTTAAATTGTCAAATCAAATTTTAGCACAGTGGTTTTCGCGAGATATAAAAACAGGTAAATTTAATATGTCGCTTATTGCAAAACGTGGAATGTATAATGCGACTGCAGATGACATGATTAAAGCATCTACTTCAAAACTTGGGTTGGAAAAAATTAAAGATGCAGGTAGAGCATTGGTTAACAACAGTTATATCCAAATCCTTGATATAAGAAATGTAATATCCATGGAAGAGTATTATAACAAAGTAGATGCCAGTGCCCGAAAATCGGCAGCAGAAAAAGGTACAGAATTTGTGCCAGTAAATAGAACTCAAAATGGATGGATAGGTGAAGTTTTTTCTTTTTTATATAAAATTGATTCAAATGCAGTAGATTCTCTTTACAATAAAATGTGGATTTATGAAGATGATGATTTGTTTACACAAAATGCGAAAAAAGCATTATTTGACAAAGCAACTTTCGGTGTTAGCTTTGTAATGATGGAAAAAGCAGATGCAAGTGCTATTCAATATAATCCTGGTCAAACTCTATCTTCCAAGGTACAACTCACAAGAGCTGAATTATTTGCAAAACTAAATAATTCGGCATTTCAAAATTCATTATTTTTGCACGAAACAAATTTAGAAGCCTTTAGGGTAAAAACTTCTGTTTATGCCATTTCGCCTATTAGGGCAAAAATTGGAACAAAAGAAGGTTTAAGCATTGACCAACGGTATTTTGTATTCGAAAATTTTCAAAACAAAAAAGGGGAAACACGTTATAAAAGGCGAGGAGTAGTTAGAGCAGAAAAAGTGGCAAATAATTCCACTGTTGCAATTATAAACTCAGTAATTCTTTCTGATTTTTATCAAACGGCTGGTAGGAAACTTGAACCTGGCATGACTATGCAACAAAGAAATGATATAGGTTTAGGTATTACTTTTGGAAAAACACTTAATGGTGAGATGGGAGGTTTCAATGGTAAAGTTGAAAAAACCGTTGGGTTCACTCCTCAATTAAAGGTTTTTTTAGCAGGTTCAATTGAAAGTAAAGATTCATCTACAATTTCTTTTCAGTATTTACGATACCAGATTGGAGTATCAAAAGGGTTTTATTTTGCCCGTAATTTTTCAATTGCAGCATTTTTTGGTTACGGCATTGAAAAAGCAACATGGACTATTAATAGTACCGACAAAAACATGAGTACTGCCTTTTATAACGCAGGTGCTTATGCAACAATAAACATTTTGAACAATGTTCAAATTGTTGGAACAGCTAACTATTATATTTTATCTGGCAATGCATACGATGATAAGGTTAAGGATTTGGGAATTGCATACGATAAAAGATTCGTAAAAAGAAAAGGTCTTTCATTAGACATAGGTTTACGCATTGAACTTTAAATTATAGAAATTTGAAACAGAATATTTAATAGACTTTATTTCGATTAATATTACATATCGCTGTTATTCAGCGTGGTTCTTAAATTATGTAGACCACAAGCAAGTTCCA
>JACDZH010000367.1 GCA_013426815.1 Paludibacter sp. | reverse complement strand
TGATCGCTTGTGTTAGCTATAAAAACGAATTTTAGGTACAACACCCGATACTCATAATAAAAAATATAATAATGAAAATCAAATTTATTGGTGCTGCTCGTGAAGTAACAGGCAGTAAACACCTCGTTACAACCAACGAAGGTAAACGTATTTTACTCGATTGCGGAATGTTTCAGGGCAAAGGTATGGAAACGGATGGTTTGAATCGAAACCTAGGTTTTGAACCAGCTTCAATAGACTATCTGATACTAAGTCATGCACATATCGATCATTCTGGGCTAATTCCTTACATGTACAAAGGTGGTTTTCGGGGTTCGGTAATATGTACCAATGCTACACGTGACCTTTGTTCTATCATGTTAGCTGATAGTGCTCATATTCAAGAATTGGATGTGCAACGGTTTAATGAGAAACGAGCACGACAGGGTTTATATCCTGTTGAACCACTTTACAATACTCAGGATGCTGAAGAATGCATGAAACTTTTCATTGCAGTAGCTTACAACAGACGATTTTATGTAAACGATAAGATTAATGTAAAGTTTACAAATACAGGACACATGTTGGGTAGCGCAGTCATCAATTTAGAAATGATTGAAAAAGGTGAAAAAATACATCTAGCCTATACAGGCGATATTGGGCGTCAGCACAATCGTATTCTTAATCCACCTACATTTTTTCCTCAATGTGATTATTTAATTACCGAATCAACTTATGGCGATCGCTTACATCCACACGAAAAAGAAACCGATGATGAATTTCTTAAGATAGTAAATGAAACCTGTGTTGCAAATAAAGGAAAACTGATTATTCCATCATTTGCTATAGGGCGAACACAAGAAATTGTTTATGTACTTAATGAATTGTATAACAAGGGGAAATTACCTAAAATTGATGTTTATGTTGATAGTCCATTGGCAGTCAATGCCACTGATATTTTTCGACTCTATCTCGATTGTATGAATGACGATGTAAAGTCGGTTTTAAAATTTGATTCTGATCCTTTTGGTTTCAATTCATTGCATTACATAAAAAAACTTGAAGAGTCTAAAGCACTGAATAGCAATAATAAACCTTGTATAATAATATCTGCATCCGGAATGTTGGAGGCTGGACGCATTAAACATCATGTTGCTAATAACATTTCAAACCCACGAAACACGATTTTAATAGTTGGATACTGTACACCAACATCTTTAGGTGCTCGAATTCAGGAAAATGGACTCCGAAAAATATCTATTTTCGGAAAGGAACATTCAATAAAAGCACGTATTGCTAAAATTGAAGGTTTCTCTGGTCATGGCGATTATAACGAAATGAAAGCTTTTCTGAGTTGTCAAAACACAGATAAAATAAAAAAAACTTTCTTAGTTCACGGTGAATTTTGTGTTCAAGAAAAATTCGCAGAAGAACTAATAAAGTCTGGTTTTCATAATCTTGAAATTCCTGAAGCATGGCAAGAGTATGTTTTGTAAAGCTGCTTTATTTCAATTTTGGAAAAGTTGTATGAAACTCTTTCAAATAAAATGGCTCGAAATAAGCCACATCTACAAATCTACTTTCCAAAAAGGCTTTTTCGGATAATAAAATCATATTTTCTGCCAATGGAACTAAATAGTCAATAAAACGAGCATTAACGTGGGTGAAAGTTGTTTTACATTTTTCGGCACCATTTCCAAAGAAATACACCAAATTATTATCAAGTATTTCGGTATATGATTCAATATCAATTATATCAGCCGAAATTTTACGCATAATTTCTCCTTTCGCGTTGTAAAATGCAGCATATACTTCCATACGTCTGGCATCAATCATTGGGCAATAAAGTGTATTTTCATCTTTACAAATAATCTTCAATGCTTGGACGTTCAAAACTTCTAATGTACTTATTGCAATTAATGGAATATCAAGACCATAGCACAATCCTTTAGCCGTAGAAACACCAATTCGTAAACCGGTATAGGAACCAGGACCACAGCTTACAGCCACAGCATCTAATTTTTTGGACATTGTTTGTAAAAACTCCATACCTACTTCAATAAATACACTCAATAAAGCAGCATGATTCATTCCATCAGTATTCGATTTAGAAAAAATACATTTGCCGTTTTCGCTTATAGCTATTGAACAAACATTGGTGGAAGTTTCGATATGAAGTATTAACATAATTTAGTTTAATGGTGGAGTGTTATTTTTTGTAACTACTCAGCACCCCTAGAAAAGGATCAATCGTTATTTGCCACGGC
>JACDZH010000366.1 GCA_013426815.1 Paludibacter sp. | reverse complement strand
AGGCCGGCGGCTCCATGCGCGACTTCGAGACCATCCAGGCCTGCAACGAGGCCGATCCCAAGGTGGCGATGATGTTCACCGGTCAGCGGTCGTTCAAGCATTAAGGGGAAAGGCACATTTTCCGCTCATACCCCTGACAAGCGGGTATCTGCGACATGGACTCCATGGGCCACAACCACAACTGAAGGAACGCCGTGCCGCGAGAAAATGAACAGGCAAGGCCTCCTCTTCGTTCAACAACAGTCACACCTTGGCAGGCGTGTAATGCAAAAACATCTGAAGTACTGGCTTGACTCAGCGGAGCATGACTTTGATGTCGCGGAATCGTTGTTTCGCAACGGCAAGTACGATTGGTGTCTTTTCCTCGCCCATCTTGTGTTGGAAAAGATCCTGAAAGCTTGTTATGTGAAACGGAAAAACGAGTTTCCACCCCGTACCCACGACCTTGTCAGGCTTGCCGATATGGCTGGAGTCGAAATGGAAGAGGGCGTGATTGAGTTTCTTGACTTGGTCAATACCTTCAATATTTCAACCAGATATCCCGACGAAAAGTTCAGGTTTTATGCATTATGCACGAGGGAGTTTACCGAGGAACAGTTTTCACGCATAAAGGAGGTGAGAGCATGGCTGTTGACCAGAGCGAATGCCTGAACAAAGTAAAACTGTTTCTGCACCTGTTGCAGAAAGACGGCATTTCTGTATCTGAAGCGTATCTGTTTGGATCTGTTATTTCCGCCACGGCCGATGCCGACAGCGATATTGATGTTGCTGTTGTTTCAAAAGATTTTCAGGGTGTTGCCTATTATGACATGCAGAAAATCAGCAAGTGGAGGAGGCAGGTGGATTTACGCCTGGAAATTCACCCCTTTTCCTTATCCGAAATTGAGACAGACCCACCTCATTTTTTCACCAGAATTCGACGGGATGGCCTGAAGATTACGGAATGACCCGAACTTTTCATAGAGCTGTTTTGCAGGTGGCGCACGAAGATGATGAATTCACCCAATGAATACGACTTCAGCAATGGCAAAAAGGGGAAATATGCGAAAAAATTCGCGGAAGGGACAAATGTTGTGGTTCTTGATCCTGATGTGGCACAATACTTTTCGGACCATGACTCGGTAAATGAAGCCTTGCGTTCCCTTGTTCCCATTATGAAGCGACATGACAAAAAAAAATCCTCACATGCCGCGGAATGAAGGTCTGGTCACCCCCCGATGTCACGATACGGGCAGCGAGCAAGGGCTTGCCCCTGAAAAACGGTAAAACTCCTTGACAGATGCGGGCTTTTTATTAAGTTCTCAGGCCAAGGGATGGCGCCGCGCCTTCTTCTTTTCACCCTCAACGTCCGTCGTTGGTCATGGTGGTTTCTCCGCCATGCCCGCCGGTGGGCACCGGGGCAGCGGGGAGTGTGGGCTTGCGGCCCGCAATGATACCCCCGACCCAGAAACCCAACCCGCACCCATCCGCATCGAACCCGGCAATAGAGCCGAATCCATAGCAAGGAGGAATTAAATTATCATGGGCTTGATTTTGCGTACATTCTCGACTTCCATCGGCAAGAAAATGCTGATGGCGGCCAGCGGTTCCTTTCTGGGACTGTTTATCATCGTCCACCTCATCGGCAACAGCACCACCTTCCTGGGCAGGGAGGTCTTCCTCTCCTATGCCTACCATCTGCACAGACTGGGGTTTATCATCCCCATCTTTGAGCTGACGATGCTCACGGTTTTCTCCTTCCATATAGTCCTCGCCCTCCTTCTCCTCCTGGAAAACCGCAAGGCTCGCCCCCAGCAGTACGCGGTGGTCAACAGCCGGGGCGGCAGAAGCCTGGGCTCGAAGACGATGATCTACACCGGTGTGATCATTCTGGTTTTTGTGGTTGTGCATCTGCTCAATTTCCACTTTATCAGCCGTGAGCTCCCCATCGCCGATGTTGTCCGCAACACCCTGCGAAAGCCGGGATACGCCGTTTTCTATATTATCGGAGTCCTGGCCCTGGGCCTCCATATCAGTCACGGCTTCTGGAGCCTGTTTCAATCCTTCGGGATTGAGCATCCCAAATACACCAGCAGCCTCGACCGAAAAGCGGTCATCAGCGGCCTTGTGGTGGGCCTTGTTTTTGCCCTGATCCCGATTCTGGCCCTCCTGGTTCCGGGCTTCCTCCTCTAATCGGAGACAAGCCATGGGACTCGTGAAAGGTATGGAAGGGATGGAATCCCGGCCTTGCCATGTTCTCCATCCATCCCC
>JACDZH010000028.1 GCA_013426815.1 Paludibacter sp. | reverse complement strand
GATATATAAATTTAAAATCCGACAGTTTTTAATTTTTGTCGGTCAATAGTGTTTGAAAATGGAAAATCACAATTATTCATTTGAAAAATTTGATGTTTGGCAAAAAGCAAGAGAATATGTCACATTGATTTATAAACTCACCGGGTCTTTTCCTGAAAATGAAAAATTCGGATTAATATCTCAACTTCGTCGTGCGTCAATCTCCATTGTATCAAATATTGCTGAAGGAACTTCCCGTTCTTCACTGAAAGATCAAGTCCGATTTACGGAAATAGCTTATGGCTCAGCACTTGAGACGTATTGCCAACTAATTGTTTCAATGGATCTGGGCTTTCTTGATGAAAAAGATTTTGAATCAATTAAATCGCTTTTAAACGATATTACCATGAAACTTAGCGGACTTAAGAATAGTCAGGTAAAAAGACTAAACGAACATAATATTAAACCCTAAACATCTAAACTCTAAACATCTAAACTCTAAACATCTAAACAACAATTTACCATGACCACAATTCTACTCGCCATTTTTGGCATCGGTTATGCAGGTATTGCATTCGAAAACAATCTCAAAATCAATAAAACTGCAATTGCCTTACTTACAGGTGTATTGAGTTGGGTGGCATTTATGTATTTTGCAGCTGATAAATCGGTTGTAAATTTAAAATTGCTCGAACATTTGGGTGATATTTCCAGCATTCTTTTCTTTTTGCTGGGTGCCATGACCATTATCGAACTGATTGATTCTCACGATGGTTTCGAAATCATTACCGACTTTATTACCCAGACCAACAAACGTACGCTGATTTGGATTATTGGGTTTATCACTTTCTTTCTATCGGCAATACTCGATAACCTCACCACTACTATCGTTATGGTGGCTTTACTCCGCAAATTAATCAAAAATCACTACGACCGTTTGCTTTTTGTAGGAATTGTGGTGATTGCTGCTAATGCCGGTGGAGCCTGGACACCCATTGGTGATGTAACCACCACCATGCTTTGGATTGGCGGTCAGATTTCTACTGCCAATATTATGATGAAACTGTTTTTGCCGAGCATGGCTTGTCTGATCATTCCACTGGCTGCCGTTTCGTTTCAACTTCATGGAAATGTAGAAAGAATGCATAAAACAGAAACTTCAAAAGGAAAATTAGTTACTAAAACGCAGCAAAGAATAATTTTAGCTTTGGGTTTACTTGTTTTAATTTTGGTGCCAGTTTTTAAGACTTACACAGATTTACCTCCATTTATGGGAATGTTGTTGGGCTTGGCTTTGTTGTGGGTTCTTACCGAAATTATGCACAAATCGGATGTAAATGATGAAAAACAGCATCTTTCGTTGGTACGTGCCTTACACCGTATCGACATTTCTACTGTTTTATTTTTCCTGGGAATTTTATTGGCTATTGCCGCATTAGAGTCTTCTGGAATTTTGAGTTCAGTAGCAATGTGGTTAAATAAAGTAGTGGGTAACCTGAGTATAATTGTAATGTCTATTGGACTGTCTTCTGCTATTATTGATAATGTTCCTTTGGTGGCTGCAACACAGGGTATGTATAGTTTAACAGAATATCCAATGAATCATTTTATTTGGGAATTTTTGGCGTATTGTGCCGGAACAGGTGGCAGCATTTTAATCATAGGTTCTGCAGCCGGCGTAGCTGCTATGGGTATGGAAAAAATTGATTTCTTTTGGTATGTAAAGAAAATTAGTTGGTTGGCATTTTTGGGATATTTAGCCGGAGCAGGAATTTATTTACTCCAAGAAAGTATTTTTCAATTTTAATGTATTTTATCATTTCTGTAAACGATAATATTTGTAATTTTGCTTCTCTATTTTTTTACAATTCAAATAATTATTAATAAAACGATATATAATTATGTCAGAGTTAGTTGGTCATATTTCGCAAATCATTGGTCCTGTGGTGGATGTTTTCTTTGATTTGAAAGAAAAAGATGAAAATCAGTTACCCGCCATTCATGATGCATTGAGCATTGAACGTATAAATGGTCGAAAACTAATTGTAGAAGTACAACAACATATTGGTGAAAACACAGTACGTACTGTTGCAATGGACTCTACCGATGGGCTTCAACGTGGATTAAAAGCTGTGGCAATTGGTTCGCCGATTACTATGCCGGTAGGAGAACAAGTGAAAGGACGACTGATGAATGTAATTGGTGAAACTATTGATGGTATGAATCCACTAGACAAGAAAGGTTCTTATCCCATACATCGTCAACCACCCAAGTTCGAAGATTTGACTGTAAGCGAAGAAGTACTAACAACTGGTATCAAGGTTATTGATTTGCTGGAACCTTATTCAAAAGGAGGAAAAATTGGATTATTCGGTGGGGCAGGTGTAGGAAAAACCGTTTTAATCATGGAACTTATCAATAATATTGCCAAAGGACACGATGGATTTTCTGTATTTGCCGGTGTGGGTGAGCGTACCCGTGAAGGAAACGATTTATTGCGCGAAATGATTGACTCTGGCGTTATACGTTATGGTGAAGAATTTAAAAAAGGAATGGAAGAAGGTAATTGGGATTTATCAAAAGTAGATTATTCCGAAGTCGAAAAATCGCAAGCTACACTTGTTTTCGGACAAATGAATGAACCACCCGGTGCACGTTCTTCTGTTGCTTTATCAGGATTAACAGTTGCAGAATCATTCCGAGACGCTGATGGCGGTGGACGCGATATTTTATTTTTTATCGATAATATATTTCGCTTTACACAAGCCGGATCAGAAGTTTCTGCATTGCTAGGTCGTATGCCTTCGGCTGTTGGTTATCAACCAACACTTGCAACCGAAATGGGTACATTGCAAGAGCGCATTACTTCAACAAGAAATGGTTCTATTACCTCAGTACAAGCAATTTATGTTCCTGCCGACGATTTAACAGATCCGGCACCTGCTACCACTTTTTCGCACTTGGATGCCACAACGGTATTGAGTCGAAAAATTTCGGAATTAGGTATTTTCCCTGCTGTAGATCCTTTGGAATCTACTTCTCGTATACTCAGCCCACAAGTGGTTGGACAAGACCATTATGACACAGCTGAACGTGTAAAACAAATCCTCCAACGAAACAAAGAATTACAAGATATTATTTCAATTTTGGGAATGGAAGAGCTATCGGACGAAGACCGCGTAACAGTAACCAGAGCCCGAAAAGTTCAACGTTTCTTGTCGCAACCGTTTTTTATGGCTGCACAGTTTACAGGCCAACCGGGTGTTATGGTGTCAATTGAAGAAACAATTCGAGGTTTCAAAATGATTCTCGATGGTGAATTAGACGATATGCCCGAAATGGCTTTTCTAAGCGTTGGAACTATTGACGAAGCCATTGCCAAAGGAAATAAACTGATTGCACAATCAAAGAAGTAAATGCCCCCTAAATCCCCCGTTGGGGGACTTTATGGAAGGCATTTAATTGATTATCATAGGTTATCACAAAACGTGATACCAAAAATAAAGTTTTGAAATAACTTCATTAAATTCCTCTTCGGATTTTTGGGGGCATAAAATATGAAATTAGAAATAATCACTCCTGAACAAATCTATTTCTCCGGCGAAGTTACTTCGGTAACATTACCCGGAAAAAAAGGTAGTTTTACCTTGTGGGAAAATCATGCTCCTATAATATCATCATTAGCCAAAGGAAAAATTAGTTGTAAATCAGATAATCAGAATTTTGAATTGAATATTGAGGGCGGTTTTGCTGAGGTGAATAAAAATGTAGTTACAGTTTGTCTGGAATTAATTTAAAAATATAGTGCCAAAAACGACAAAATCAATACAGGCTCTTTTTACAATAATCATATTGGTAATCGGCTGGGGCGGATGGTTTCTCTTACAGAGGGCAACTCCCGAAATGAATATCTGTTGGTATCCATATTTACCAGTTACTTTTTGGGCAATGGGCATGATATTGACTACCGTTTTGGAAAAAATAAATAAAGATAATCCACGCAAGTTAGTGAATATTTATATGTTGTTGAAACTATCGAAATTGGTTTTTATAATGATTATGATACTGATTTTGTTTTTTAATACAACAAAAGATGTCCGATTGATATTACTTGGTTTTTTCGCAGTTTATTATACCATTTATTTATTACTTGAATTTTACACGTTCTATATTACAGAGAAAAAAATTAAACAACATAAATGAAAAGATTACCTAAAATATTGTTTGTACTGATTTTTTTTGTCTCTTCATTGAGTGCAAATCTCTATGCAAATGAACCTGTTCAGAAAACGGAACAGAATGAAGAATTGAATGTACGGGAATTTATTCTCGAACACATTTCAGACTCTTATTCATGGCATATTACAAAAATTGGCGAACACGAAATTTCCATTCCATTACCTGTAATTGTTTACAGCAACACCACCGGTTGGCATGTATTTATGGCTTCTGCTTTTCATCAGAGTAAAGTTTACGAGGGTCTTACCATTGCCGAAGAAGGGAAATACAAAGGTAAAATTGTTGAAATTGATAATAAAGGTTCAGAAGTGCGACCTTTCGATATTTCGATTACTAAAAATGTTTTCTCATTGTTATTCAGCAGTATATTGCTCATTGTTGTCATATTAGTTGTTGCACGTTCGTTTAAAAAGAATCCAATGCAATCTAAAAGCGGATTTATCGGCTTTATGGAAATGTTTATCATGAACATTAATTACGATGTGATAAAACCCTGTGTTGGGAAGGATTATAAACGATATGCCCCGTATTTATTGACCTTGTTCTTTTTTGTATTTACAAATAATGTGTTGGGATTGATTCCGATTTTTCCCGGTGGTGCCAATGTTACCGGAAATATAGCCATTACTTTTGTGCTGGCAATCATTACATTTTTGATTGTAAATATTTCGGGATCGAAAGAATATTGGCGCGAAATTCTTTGGCCAGATGTTCCATTTTGGCTGAAAGCGCCAATTCCATTAATGCCATTGATAGAGTTAGTTGGAGTTTTTACCAAACCATTTGCATTAATGATTCGTCTTTTTGCAAATATGCTGGCAGGACACTCTATTACACTTGGACTTACATGTTTGGTGTTTGTAACCGTAAAAATGGGACCCGCAATGAATACCAGCATGACAGTATTATCATTTTTATTCAACGTTTTTATTGGATTTGTCGAAATATTAGTGGCATACATTCAAGCCTATATTTTTACCATGTTGTCGGCAGTGTTTATCGGATTGGCAAGGGTAGAACCACATCACAAGAAGGAAAAGTTTAAAATATAAATATAATAACCAAATTAAAAAATTGAAATTATGTTACTAACAATTTTATTACAAGCAGCCGCTGGCGCTGGATTAGCAAAATTAGGTGCAGGAATTGGTGCAGGACTCGCAGCTATTGGTGCAGGTATTGGTATTGGAAATATCGGGGGTTCAGCCATGGAAGGTATTGCTCGTCAACCCGAAGCTGCTTCTGATATTCGTATGAATATGATTATTGCTGCCGCACTTGTTGATGCTGTTGCATTATTCGCCATCGTAGTTTGCGGATTTATCCTTTAAACCTACTTTTTTTAGTTATTTTAATTGTCAGTTATTTAGTTAATCTGCCAATTATCAATTATCAATTATTAATTGTTAATTAATTATGTTACTATTACCTGAATCGGGTTTATTGTTTTGGATGCTATTGTCATTTGGTGCTGTGGTATTTATCCTCACCAAGTATGGTTTTCCGGTCATTATTAAAATGGTGGTAAGTCGCAAAACTTACATCGACGAATCGTTGCTTATTGCCAAGCAAGCCTATATTGAAATGGATAAGGTGAAAGCTGCCGGTGAAGTGATTGTAGATAATGCACGCCGTGAACAGGTGAAAATACTGAACGAGGCTACACAGACACGTGATTTGTTGATAAATGATGCCAAAGACAAAGCAATTTTAGAAGGCAAAAAAATGATTGACGAAGCCAGACGACAAATTCAGTTGGAGAAAGAAGATGCTATAAGCGATATTCGTAGGCAAGTAGCTGAACTTTCGGTTGATATTGCCGAAAAAGTACTTCGTGGAAAATTAGAGAAAAAAGATGAGCAGATGAATATGATTAATCGTTTGCTTGACGAAATCAACATTTCTAAATCGTAATTTGCCATGTATAATGGACTTATAGCAGCTCGATACGCTACTGCTTTGTTGGGATTTTCCGATAAAAGCAGTGCCCCCGAACGTGTTTACACTGAGGCAAAGACTTTTACCCAAAGTTATTTTCAATTCAGCGATTTGCGAACTGTGCTCGATAATCCTGTGATGTCAAAAACTGAAAAACGCAAGATAATTTATCTTGCAGCAGGAGGAAAATTAAGTAATAGTTTCGAGCGGTTTATCGATTTACTGTTGGAGAATAAACGTGAAATTCATTTGCAAAGTATTCTGCTGAAATACATTGACTTGTACCGAAAGGAAAAAAATATTCATTCAGGTAAATTAATTACTGCTTCTGTCGTAGAATCGGTGACTGAAAAACGATTGATTTCTATGATAGAAAAACAAACAGGTGGAACTGTAGAAATCGAAAAAATTATAGATCCGTCCATTTTGGGTGGATTCCTTTTCGAAGTAGATTTTGTACGTATGGATGCCAGTATTTCGGGGCAACTTCAACGAATTAAGAATGAATACATTGAAAGAAATCAAAGAAGCTTGTAGATATACAATTTACTGATATTCAATTGGCAGTTTTTCTCAAAAAAACCTGCATAATGTATATTAAACTCAAGCCAATAGTAAATTGTAAATAATAAATTGTAAATTTTAAAAGATGTCTGATAATATAAAGGTTAGCGAAGTTTCCGAAATTCTTCGGATGCAACTCGAAGGAATTGACACCAATGTTCAATTTGACGAAGTGGGAACTGTGTTGCAGGTTAGCGATGGTGTGGTTCGTATTTATGGTTTACATAATGCCGAAGCCAATGAATTATTGGTGTTCGAAAACGGCATCAAAGCCATTGTAATGAACCTGGAAGAGGACAATGTAGGAGCAGTGTTACTCGGTCCATCCAGTCAAATCAAAGAAGGCGATACCGTAAAACGTACCAAACGTGTAGCTTCCATTCAGGTGAGTGAAGCAATGCTTGGACGTGTTATCAATCCACTGGGTGAACCTTTGGATGGGAAAGGTAAAATAAGCGGCGAAATGCTGGAAATGCCTTTGGAACGCAAAGCACCCGGCGTAATTTTCAGACAACCTGTGAACCAACCCTTACAAACCGGTTTGAAGTCAGTTGATGCTATGATTCCAATTGGTCGTGGACAACGTGAGTTGATTATTGGTGACCGTCAGACTGGAAAAACAAGTATTGCAATTGATGCAATTATCAATCAAAAAGCTAATTTTGATGCAGGTGACCCTGTTTATTGTATTTATGTGGCCATTGGTCAGAAAGGTTCTACTGTTGCTTCTATTGTGAATACTTTACAAGAATCGGGCGCAATGGATTATACTGTTGTGGTAGCTGCAAATGCTGCTGAACCTGCTGCATTACAATATTTTGCACCTTTTGCCGGTGCTGCTATTGGTGAATATTTCCGCGACACCGGTCGACATGCCTTAGTAGTTTACGACGATTTATCAAAACAAGCCGTAGCGTATCGCGAAGTTTCATTGATTCTCCGTCGTCCATCCGGTCGGGAAGCCTACCCCGGCGATATTTTTTATTTACATTCACGTTTGTTGGAACGTGCTGCCCGCGTAATTTCGCAACCCGAAGTAGCTGAACAAATGAACGATTTACCCGAATGTTTAAAAGGAAAAGTGAAAGGTGGCGGTTCGTTAACTGCTTTGCCAATTATCGAAACACAGGCCGGTGACGTTTCGGCATATATTCCTACTAACGTGATTTCTATCACCGACGGTCAAATATTTTTGGATACCGATTTGTTTAATCAAGGTAATCGTCCGGCTATCAATGTTGGTATTTCTGTGTCGCGTGTGGGTGGCAATGCTCAAATTAAAGCCATGAAAAAAGTGGCGGGAACATTAAAAATGGATCAGGCTCAATTCCGTGAGTTGGAAGCATTTACCAAATTTGGTGGCGACATGGATCCGGTAACTGCTATGACCATTGATAAAGGTCAAAAAAATACACGTTTATTGGTTCAGGCACTTCATGCACCTATGGCGGTGGAAAAACAAGTGGCTGTATTATATTGTGGAACAAATGGTTTGCTATCAAATGTGCCTATAAATAAAGTGCAGGAATTTGAAAAAGAATTTCTAATTTTGCTCGAATTATCGCACCAGGCCGATGTGTTGGATGTGCTGAAAAAAGGTGTTATTAACGATGAAGTAACTGCTATCATTGAAAATGTAGCTGCCGAAGTGGCTAAAAGGGTTTCTGTAAATAGTTAAAAGTCATTAGAGCCAAGAATCAAGACTAAGTTCAGTATATCAGCTCTTTACAATTTGAAGTAAGGTTATATTTAATGTATTGTATAGTTGTGAGTTATGTGTAATGTTAGAAAAATAAAAACTAAAAACTCTATAAAAAAATGAAACAGATTAAATTATTTACATTATTATTGCTGACAAGCATTGTTCAACTATCTATTGCTCAAACAAAACTTCCTGTCATTCGGGCAAATTCTAAAACGGTTGATATACAAGATGGGAAAAATCTAAATAAGGGATATTGGACAATTTCACCCGAAATAAATCCAGATATTTATATGACTTCAGCTAAAGAAGTGACTTTTTTCACGGACATAAGCTCAATATCATTTAAAATTAACCCCAAAGTAGGGGAATATAATTTTATCATTTTGTTGAACGGAAAGGATTCTGCAAAAACTCAAATAAAATATCAACCTTCACGATTAGGAATGCTCAAAAAAGCAGCAAAATATAATTACAAAGACTCAAGAGATGTTCCCACATTTACCTACCAATCTAAAGATAATCCGAACCTTGTGAGAATCAGACAGGAATTAAAATTGGATTCCATTGCAGGTCAAGGAAATGAAGTTTCAAGAATACTCAATTTATTGCATTGGGTTCATAACACCATAAGACATGATGGAAGTAGCAATAATCCAACTTTAAAAAATGCTTTAGCTTTAATTGCGGTTTGTAAAAATGAAAATTGAGGTATCAATTGTAGAATGATGGCTACTATATTGAACGAATGTTGTTTATCATTAGGCTTCAAATCGAGATATGTAACTTGTATGCCTAAGGAAACAGAATTCGATGATTGTCATGTTATCAACATGGTTTACATCAATGATTTGAAAAAATGGATTTGGGTTGACCCAACTTTCGACGCATACGTGATGAATGAGAAAGGGGAACTACTTGGTATCTCAGAAGTAAGGGAACGGCTTATAAACAATAAACCATTAATATTAAATCCTGAAGCAAATTGGAATAGAAAAAAATCTCAAACGAAAGAAAACTATTTATACTACTATATGGCAAAGAATCTCTACAGAATCGAATGTACAGTTTCCAGCGAATATGACACAGAATCTTTTAAAGATGGGAAGACAGTAACATATTTAGAACTTTTACCATTAGACGGTATAGTACAGACTCCTCAAAAATCAGAGGATAAAGATTTAAAATCAGGACAACGAACTAAAAATACATTTGTAAACTATAAAACGAACAACCCAAATCTATTTTGGACGAAACCTGAATAAAAAAAACACGAACACATAACACACGCCTCGTATGTTCATTGGCTGGCTGACGTGCATTTCGGCAGTTTTGCTCCCGCAAACCGCCAATGCCTATTGTCTCAGGAGTTAGTAATTATAGATTCATTTTGCATTAAATAGTAAATTGATAAATTGTCAATAATTTTTTATGGCTTCATTAAAGGAAATAAAATCACGTATTCAGTCGGTAAAGTCGACTCAGAAGATTACATCTGCAATGAAGATGGTTTCTTCGGCAAAACTGCGCAAAGCTCAAAAAACAATTGAGAATTTCTTTCCTTACGAACAGCGATTGAATGGTTTACTTGGCAATTTCCTGAGCGCTGAAGCCGATAGCACGTCAATTTTTTCCGAAGTCAGGGATGTAAAACGTGTTGCAATTGTTGTGTTTTCATCCAATTCGAGCCTTTGTGGTGGTTTTAATTCCAATGTTGCCAAGCGATTATCGCAAACTATTAGTACTTATCAATCACTAGGACGAGAGCATATTTTAATTTTTCCGGTTGGAAAAAAAGTGGCAAAAGCCAGTCGAAAATTAGGCTTCGAACCTTATTCCGATTTCGAGGCAATGGCTGATAAACCCAGCTATACAGCCGCACTCAGTTTAGCTGACGATTTAATGCAATTGTTTCTGAATAAAGATATTGACAAGGTAGAATTGATATATCACCATTTCAAAAGTAAAAGTTCTCAGGTATTAACTTCCGAAGTTCTTTTGCCAATTCAACTGAACAAACCAACCAAAGGCACTATAGCACTTGATTATTTAGTAGAACCCGACAGACAGACTATTCTGGAGGAATTAATTCCCATGGTGTTGCGCTTGAAAATTTACACAGCTTTACTCGATTCCAATGCTTCGGAATATGCAGCCCGCACCATGGCAATGCAAATTGCCACCGACAATGCCGATGATATTCTACAGGATTTATCGTTGCTCTACAACAAATCCCGTCAGCAAGCCATTACTAACGAATTGTTGGATATTCTGGGCGGATCGTTTAAATGATTTTTTACGAAATTCTTCGTTATTTTCAATTGATTATTGAAAATAAATGGTATGTTTTCTTTCAAAAATCTGCAATTTCACTATTATTTTAGTCAATCATCAGTACTCAAAAAATTACATATTATCCTTTTTTTTATTAGCATTCTAAAAAAATGAAATAATTCAGTTCTCTTTCCTTTTTAATCTGTATTTTTGTGCCTATAATTCTTAATTAACTCATGGCATGAAAAATTATTTCCTTCGTATTTTTCTATACATTTTTTTGTTTTTTGTTCCAATCTGCTTGTTTTCACAAGAACTGCAATGGAAAGCCGGATTGTATTATTTTTTCGACAATACCGAATTTGCACGTTCTACCATAGCAAAACCACAAACAATGGCAGGTGTTCATCTTTCTCCCGAAATCGGGATATCATGGAATACCGAACATTCAGTTTACGCCGGTGTAGACATGTTGAAATTATCCGGTTCTCAAAATGTTACAGATAAAACCGATTTGATAGCATATTATCAAAATACAACACCGCTGATGAAGTTTCGGGCAGGTGCTTTTCAACGTGCCGAATTGCTATCCAATTACTCCGATTTCTTTTTTCAGGATTCGGTAATTAATTTCCGTCCTATCATTCACGGGCTTTTTTGGCAGGTTGGACAAAAGCATCAATTTTTTAATTTTTGGCTCGATTGGGTTAGCCATCAAACGGTTAACGACAGAGAGATATTTTATGTAGGTGCTTCTGCACACAAGCGTTTCAAGTATTTTTTTACCGATTTCCAGTCCTATTTATATCATTTTGCCGGTCGGGAAAATAATCTAAACGATCATGTTTGCGATAATGCGCTGGCTCACCTTTCAGTAGGTGTTGATTATTCTAATAGGCAGGGTTTGGACACTTTATTGTTTGCCATTGGGGCATTAACAGGGTTTGAGCGTGAAAGAGCACTAGTAACAAGCCATACGCCTTTGGGGGCAGTTGTTCGATTCAATGTTGAATATCGTGGCATTGGAATTAATAATATGATGTATGTCGGCAATCCGCGATTGGTAATGTATAAAAAGTTTGGTGGTAACCTTTACTGGAGCAATCCGTTTTTACAATCAAATTTTTATTTGGAAAGTAGGTTTTATCTAAATCTGTTTCATTCATCTGATATTCAGGGTAAAATTGCCAGCAACTTCCATATTTCGGAAAGAAAATTGATGTATGAGCAGACTTTTTATTTACGTATATCATTAAATAATCACTCTAAGTTCGATAAAAAAACGTTGTCAATTTTTTGAGAAAATCGTTTTTAAATCTTATCAGGAAGGCAAAAAAAATTTTAAATATTCTCAACTTGACCCCGTATTTTTGAGATTCACCAATAGCGATTATCTTGTCAGAAATTTATATAATTGAAAATATATTATCATGTTAGTTAAAACCTTTGGCTCAGCGGTTCAGGGCATTAATGCCACAATTGTTACAATTGAAGTAAATGTTAGTAAGGGTATTCGGTTTTTGCATGTAGGTTTGCCCGATAATGCAGTGAAAGAAAGTCATGAACGAATTGCTTCGGCTTTAGAATATAGTGGACATAGTATGCCCCGTAGGCAAATTGTTATCAACATGGCTCCGGCTGATATTCGCAAAGAAGGTTCGGCTTACGATTTGCCTTTGGCAATTGGTATAATGGCAGGTGATAATAAGATTCAATCCGAAGACCTGGAAAAATATGTAATTATGGGTGAATTGTCGTTGGATGGTGGATTACAACCCATCAAAGGTGTTTTACCCATTGCCATCAAAACCCGCGAAGAAAGTTTTAAAGGATTTATTCTACCCAAACAAAATGCTCGCGAAGCTGCAGTAGTAAATAATCTGGAAGTTTATGGTGTCGAGAGTTTAAAAGAAGTTATTGAATTTTTCAATGGAGAAGTGAAACTTGAACCAACCATTGTAAATACACGCGATGAATTTTACAGCAATTTGAATCTCTCAGAAATTGATTTTTCAGATGTAAAAGGACAAGAAAATGTGAAACGTGCTTTGGAAGTAGCAGCAGCCGGTGGTCATAATATCATCATGGTTGGTCCTCCGGGCGCCGGAAAATCAATGCTGGCAAAGCGTTTACCTACAATTTTGCCACCCTTGTCGCTGCAGGAAGCATTGGAAACCACTAAAATACATTCGGTAGTCGGAAATATCGACAGCAACACTTCGCTAATTTCACAGCGACCATTTCGAAGCCCGCATCATACCATTTCGGATGTGGCTTTGGTAGGTGGAGGTGCATTTCCACAGCCCGGTGAAATATCATTGGCACATAATGGTGTACTTTTCCTGGATGAGCTACCTGAATTTAAGCGCACTGTGTTGGAAGTAATGCGGCAGCCACTCGAAGATAGAAAAATTTGCATATCGCGCGCTAAGTTTTCAATTGAATTTCCCGCCAGTTTTATGCTTGTGGCATCCATGAATCCTTGTCCGTGTGGCTATTACAACCATCCCGACCGTGATTGCGTGTGTGGTCCTGGTGTGGTGCAAAAATACCTCAGTCGCATTTCCGGTCCATTGCTCGACCGAATTGATATTCATATAGAAATAGTGCCGGTGCCTTTCGAAAAACTGGCTGAAATGAAAGAAGCCGAGAACAGTGAAGTTGTTCGTAATCGGGTCATTAAAGCGCGTCAAATTCAAGAACAACGCTTCAAAGATACAGATGGTGTATATTGCAATGCGCAAATGTCGTCGAAACAACAACGCACTTTTGCTCCTACCGATAAAGCCAGTTCCGAATTACTCAAGAATGCCATGCAACGCCTGAATTTATCGGCTCGGGCTTACGACCGTATCATTAAAGTAGCTCGTACCATTGCCGATTTGGACGATTCCGAAAATATCCTTTCCAACCACATTGCTGAAGCTATTAATTATCGAAATTTAGACAGAGAGGGCTGGGCGGGATAATTTTTTTGTACTAATAGAATTCATGTGTTATTACAACAATTAACAATTAATACACAAAAGGCACATCCCGAGCATCGGGAGGTCCACATATTCAAAAAGATTAAGTAAATAAATATTCACATAGTTTTTATTTATTTTCTTTGAAATATATAAAACTAATGCTTAAAAATTAGATATTTATAACAATAACGAAGTTTTTGTACAAGGTGAAACTTTAAATTTTGAGAAGACTTCTTGTGATTCTATTGTAAAAAAATAGGTGTAACTCCCGATGCTCGGGATATGCAATATGTGCTTAAATCTTTAAATTAACTATCAACCCACACAAAAGGTAGTTGAACCATTTATTTTTTATAAATTATATGATGCTTTTTCGTTATGATCATTCCACAACCCAAAAAGCTCAAACTTGGATATGTTTAAAACCTATTATAAGCTACAATTACCGATAATACGAAAAATATAATTGTTGCAGGAACGTCTTTGTATTCTTTGTGTCGGAAATGATATAACATTGCCAAAGCCATAATTGTGGCTATTCCAACCGCAGCAATTGGAGTCAATATTGGGAGGATATTGAGGTACATAGGCAAAATTAAACCAATGGCACCTGCTATTTTCGATGTACAAATAAAATAACGCATCCCGTCGGAGTATTTCTTTACCCATGATAGTTTTGTTTCCAATTTTGCTTTTGGTGCAAGCAAGATTATGCTGCCCGAAAGTGCAAATACGGTTGCAAGTATTCCTTGAATGATCCAGAGTGTTGTATTCATATTTTTTTATGATTTTTTAAAATGTGTAACCTACATGAACAGTTACAAATGCAGTGATTGGAGCAATTTTGTAAGTAGATGTATTGATGCTATTTTCTCCCGATTTTTTCGCTGTATAACCCAATCCAAACCAAGGCTTGATATAAAAAGGAATCCCAAATGGTTGCCAATTATATCCTATAGATGGCATAATTAAGATATTAGAGTATTTTGCTTCTGCATTTGCAATATTATCGTTTGTAATTTTGTAGTTCTGAAAGCCAAGTTGCATGCCTGTAAACCATTTCGAATTTGCTTCTTTGAAATAATACTCTCCAAACAATCCGAATGCACTATTAATACGTACATTCCAACCTTTGTCTTTGTTATCAGAATTCAGGTTAACTAAAAAATCAGGATAATCCATGGCATATACACCTGCTCCGAAAACCCAATGATCGCTATGACATGGTTTGAGCCGAATGTGAGCTGCAAAACCGCCAAAAGCAAAAGTTGCGGGGTCGGTTTCAATTGAATAAGTTCCTCTTTCTTCGGTTTTTTTGTCTTGAGAATAAACTAAACCAGTTGAAATACTGATCATTGCCAATAATAAAATGGCGCTTGTTTTGAATTTTGTTTTCATTTTCTTTGTTTTTTTTAGATGATTTAATAATTGATTGATTTATGTTTTATGAAATAAAACATTTTTTTAAAATCTATAACCAATATGTATTGTAGCAAATGGACTAATTTTTTGAATGTGATAAGTATAATTTCCTACTGTTGTGTTTGGTATAACTTCAGATGAAAATGCACCTTTTATTATGCCTGTATATCCAACTCCTGTACAAGGTTTTAGGTATAAATGTTCCTTTTTGAAAGGATACCATTTATACCCGGCATTAATTACTACCATACCGATATTTGTTCTGTGTTTGGTTACTTCAGGAACATTATCATTGGTCAAGTTAATTTCATTTGTTATTAGTTGCAAACCGATAAACCATTTATAATTTACCTTTTCAAAATAATACTCTCCTTCCAACCCAAAACCCTGATTTATTTTGTAATGCCACCCTTGATTTTTATTTTTCGAATCCGCATTTATTAGAAATGTTGGCATATTACCCAAAGCTATTGTTGCAATACCATAAACAAAATGTTTTCAGCTTTTTGGTTTCCACCAAAAATGTCCACCTATTCCATTTAAAACCAAGGGCACAATAGGATCAACTTCAACTGAATATGCCGATGAAGATTCAATGCTCTCATTTTGAGCATTTAATCCAGAGGAACTTATTCCTATCAGCATTAGTATTATAATTAGGATTCGAAGATTCATAGTCATCAAACGAGATTTATATTTTATGTGAAAATGCTAGTGATAAGAGTATCCCTTGCGCTATGATGCCTAAATATAATATTACCAAAGCTAAATACTGGGAATTATTTGTTTTGCTAACCTTGTATAGTAAATAGCCTACTAATAAGTTAAATGCTCCCCATAAAACGTTTGTGGTTGCTGAGCTATCGCCAATTCCAGGCGGATTGCCAAATGGCGTTGGAAAACTGTGCCCCGAAACGCCTTGAATATAATGAGGGATTGAGTTTGCTAAGAATATTCCGGCAAAAAAGGAGCTTACATATCGATACCATCTTAATTTTATTTTTTGATTTGAACTCATATTCATGATTTTTTTTGTTATTTTTTTATTCGAAATCTGAGAACTTATTTAATTTCACAACTCTATTCAAAATTGCGTGATATGAAATTAAAAATTTACTTTCTGAATTTTAAACGTGGTTATTGGGTTTACTCCTGAAGCAAGGTTCTGAAAGTAAGCAAAATTCACATATACATCAGTATTGATTTTAGTAACCGTTGTAGGGTAAGTTCCTACTAAATTTGTAAACGTACTGGTTACTGTTGCCGAAGTCCAATTATTTGTTGTTGTTAGTTTATATACTGCTTCGTTAAAAGGTGCGCCTGTGAAATTGTTGCTAACTAAAACTATGGTGTTGTTATCGACAAGTAATAATCCATCTATCGAATTTACAGGGGTATTTAAAGTAATTTCCGTAATATTTTGAGGATTATCTAACGGAATTTTATACAATTTGCCGTTATACGCCATTCCTACAATAATGTAGTTGTTCGGATGAAACACTAATCCGTTTAAACCAAAAGCACCTTGAGGAGGTATGAACGATGTGTTATTGGCTAATATTGAGGCAGTCCCCGAAGCACTTATTTTATATACAATGGGTGAAAAACTATCAGTTATGTAGCAGGTTCCATTATTGTCAGTTCTGATATCATTAGCAAAGTGTCCGCCCTGATATAAACCGCTCAGATCTGTAGTTCTTAATTTTGCCCCTGTAGTTAAATCGTATACAATTACTTGAGCTAACCTGCCCGAAGTGGTTGCGTTAGAGTTTAGAGATATTCCGCCATCTGAGTTACAAACGACTAACCAATTTTTTGATTCATCAATCGACATTCCTACAACTGAAACCAAAGTTGGATCCGATATGAAATTGGCAATATTGCCCTCTGCATCCACCGTTACAATTTTTCCTTTATAGTAGGAGCCAACTATCAATTTTTTAAGACTTTCACTATATACGATACCTTCAGGATATAAAGATGCTTCGTTTAATAAAATTGTATCTGGCCATACCGTAAGTAAGTCATCTGAATCGTTTTTACATGATACAAAAAATGCTATAAATAAAGATAAAGTTAAAAGCCTGTACAGACTATTTAATGGGTAAAAAAAGTTGTTTTTCATGGTGTTTTTTTTAAAGAGTTATATTTAAAAATAAATTATGACGATTTCAATTAAAGTTTAAAATGTGTATCCTACATGAACGGTAACAAAAGCTGTGATGGGAGCAATTTTGTAAGTGGCTGTATTGATGCTGTTTTCCCCAGATATTTTAGCTGTATAACCTAATCCTAACCAAGGTTTGATATAAAAAGGAACCCGAAATGGTTGCCAATTATATCCTATTGATGGCATAATTAAGATATTCGAGTACTTTGCTTCGGCATTTGCAATGTTGTCGTTTGTAATTTTGTAATTCTGTAAGCCAACTTGCAAGCCTGTAAACCATTTCGAATTTGCTTCTTTGAAATAATACTCACCAAACAATCCGAATGCACTATTAATACGCACATTCCAACCTTTGTCTTTGTTGTCGGAAATCATATTAACTAAAAAATCAGGATAATCCATGGCATATACACCTGCTCCGAAAACCCAATGATCGCTATGACATGGTTTGAGCCGAATGTGAGCTGCAAAACCGCCAAAAGCAAAAGTTGCGGGGTCGGTTTCAATTGAATAAGTTCCTCTTTCTTCGGTTTTTTTGTCTTGAGAATAAACTAAACCAGTTGAAATACTGATCATTGCCAATAATAAAATGGCGCTTGTTTTGAATTTTGTTTTCATTTTCTTTGTTTTTTAATTGGTTGATAAATTTGTTTATTTTGTTGTTTTTTGAATTTCTTCTATTGTTGCATTATTGTTAAATACCAATGATTTTGAGTATTTTAACTGATTTTCGTCCGAATAATGTTTGAGCCATTGTTCCTGTTGCCACTTGCTTCCACGTGGAGAGGTAAATAATTTCCATACAAAATAGGTCCAGTTTTTTTTCGAAGTTCTGAATGTAGGAAGTTCTACAAATGCCGATACGAATGTTTTTTGCCCTGTAGGTGTCAAAACCAATATTTTGCCCGTAGGTTTTAATATCCGTAATGCCTCACTCATCAATCGGGTTTTGGTAGCATCGTCCAAATGAAATAGTACCGAGCAAAATGTGACCACATCAAAGGTATTGTCGCTGAATGCAAGTGGAGCATCGGCATCCTGTATTAAAAATTGAACATGCTTATGTGTTAGTCGTTTTCTTGCTGCTTCAATCATCGAACTGCTGATATCAATTCCTGTAATCTGGCGTGTTTCGTCTCTTTTTATGAGCATTTCGGGTAACTTGCCCGGTCCAGTGCCAATATCTAATATTGATTTACAATTGCTGTCCGTTATTATCGAATGGACAACTTGAGCCAAAAATTCTTCGTACCAACTACTATCTTGAGCAATTAAAAATGGTGACATAATATCGAAATTAATGTTTATATACATACTACATATATCGTATATGTAGTTATTTGCAAAAAAAATAGCTATTTTACGCCAATGATATCGTTCAACGACGTTTTCTTTAATTCATCTTTCATAACCTGTTCCACCTTGTTAAGTGTATCTACTACCATTTTTTTTATGCTATCGGGTCTATCGCCTACCACATTCAAATCGAAATTTGTTTGAAACAATGATTTCTGATTTTCAATAGCCAACAGAATTTCGAGCAAGCTGATTTGTTCATAGTCCTTTGCAAACCTGACTCCGCCATTTATTCCCTCTTTCGATTCTAAAATCCCGGCTCTTATAAAATTGTTGAAAATCACTGACAGCGTAGGTTTAGGTATGTTGAGTAGATCGGACATAACCTTTGCCGAAATAAATTCGGTTTCTCCTCGGCGGATTTTATCTGAAATAAAAACCAAGACAAGAATTGATTTGGAAAAGGATAATGAATAAGCCATAACTATATATACTTTATATTTTGTTTGCAAAGATAATAGCAATATTTGTAAGAACCAAACATATTAACATTATTTAATATTTTATTGGCAAATTAATATAATTAATAATCTGGTAATAATTACACATACATTTGACTTACAATAGTTTAATAAGATTGTAATTGAATATTATAACATCGTTTTCTAATTTAGAAAAAAAATTTCTGTCAAATTTCTCGACAGTTATTATTGCATTCTTAGCCGTTTCAATTCCCTTTTCGGTTAATTCTACAATTTTAGCTCGTGTGTCGGTTTGGTGTTCGCGCCGTATAACAAAACCCTTTTTCTGTAAGGAGCGTAATACCATCGATGTTGTCATGGGATCAATGTTAGTATGGTTTGATAATACAATTTGAGTTACTTCATGACTATGCAACATAAGCCAATAAATACTTGCTAATAAAACATATTGCGAATGTGTGATTTCGTGTTTTTCGAGTGCTTTTTTAATTTCACGATGCCAAAGATTGGTAACTTGCCAAAGCAAAAAACCAGAACTTTCTTCTGGCTTTTCCACGCTAAATGTGCTTACAGATGATTTCATGCGATTATCTTTTTTTTGCTGCATTTATTTGTTCAATCATATCATTGGGAAGGCTATCAACAATTTTTTGAGCAACAAGTTTTACCCACAAGAAACTCAATATTCCTATTACCGAAATGGTTATCGTAATTTTTAGACCTTGTGGAGTTTCCTCAAATTGATGGTGGTCGTACATTTTTGCACCCGGAAATTGAGCGTAATCTACAAATTTACTATTTTCTACTGTTTCAATAATGAATAACTTCACTTTTGGACCATCTTTGGGTTTCAAGATAATGGTATTTCCTGCCTCAAATTTCCCTTCGAATTTGGTATACTCTAAAGCATGATCCCAAGTATTCCAGGTATTTACATCTGAAAATAATTTCCACATTTGTTCTTTAGTAACTTCGTTGGTTACGATTGATTGAGTCTTAGTCCACATATTTTTTTTTATTATCGTTTATTAAAATTTTTATCAGTGCAAATATAGTACGTGTACATATAATATCAAAATATTTTTTATTTTTACAACTTTTATACATGTATATTAACATATAATCGAATAGAATAAATTGATGAGTTACTATAAAGAATATTGAATGTTCATTTCAAAATATTACTTCACATTTCAGATTAAACCTCACCCTAAATCCTTCACCGCAAGTGAGGTACTTAACCGAATGCAATATTTAAAATTATTCGTATTATTTTATTTCAATTACTTAGATTCTACCCACAAATAATTAAAACAAATAATCCCTTTATAAACTTACAACTAAAACTTGCACATGTCTGTGACTTGTGCTATTCAAAAAGAAGGTTTCTTTTTTTTCTGTATTGGCACGGGTCACAGACCCGCGCCAGCGTGTGCAGTTCTGTGACCTGTGCTATTTCAAAAGAAATCTATTATTCTTATTTCAGTTTTGGCACGGTTCACAGAACCGCGCCAGCGGGTGCCAACTACGCTATGCCGAACTGAGGCAAATGGCTTTTCTCAAGAAACTGTGAAACCCCAAGTATATTTCCCAATTCTCGGAATGTGTTTATTTGGAAATCCTATTTTTTTGAGGTTTACACCTTGAACATTTATTGGATTCTTCTTCATTCCATTGCTTGGGTATAATTCTTGAAGTTCGACTTTCCTAATCAATATTGAGTAAATAGTATCACATAACTCTTTATATCGATTAACTAACTTTCTGTGTTTAATTACATATGTATTATTACCAAGGTCGGGATATATACCATCCCAAATAACCACGTGATTAACTTTGTCAATACTCATTGATATTGTTTGTTCAAATTCTGACCTGAAATAAAAAATATTTTTAAGTTCTATGTGATTTGGAAGCGTGTAAAATTCAACTTTATTAGACAGTATATAAATTTTAAATTTTTCTTCAACTGTCAATCCTAGTTTAATTGATAATAGATGCGTATGTATAAACTGATTTCCGTCCAAATAAGCTGTATCCTTAATGACGTTGTTATAATCAACAAAGGTAGAATCAAAGGTAGAATATCTCCAACCTTTTTGACTAAATTCAAAATTAAAGACTTTAAAATTTAGACTATCATCAATTATATAATTGAAATTTTTCACTGGATTTTTTGCAACTATATTATTTATATATAGACAGAATAAAATAATAATTAACACTCTGTTTCTCATACGATTTGATATTGGTAAATTACTTATTTTAAGAAATGGAAATTAGGAAGAGTATATCTATAATTACCTACATAAGAATTATAATTCAATAGATTATTCATACTTTGTTCAATGCCAATATTATAGAATCTGCTATTAACTTTATAAGCATAGGACTCAGATATTTTGTTGTAATCAGATTGATTTGCATAACCCCATTTATACCATATGTCACTATGTACAAATTCATGTGCCAAATTCATTGTAAATTTATCGGCACTAATATGTGGTGACATAAATGTTTTACTCCATCTATTAAAACCTTTTACATACGATATAGTCGTACCACCTTTTACTTCATTTCCTTCTCGAATAATTCCATCTGAACCCCTTACTCTTCCAGATACTTTTGGTAACTGTTCATTCATACCACCAATTTCATCATGGTATTTAGAGGGGTCAATACCTTCTGAACGTAGTAATTTTTTTAATTGTGCATCAGATCCTATTTCTGCTTTATCTTTTGATACTACTCCAAGATTATCATTTGAATCTGAAATTGACATTCCTTGACTTAAATAATATGTTGCACTCACCCCCACACTTGGATTAAAATCCCATCCGTTACCACTATAACTAAAACCGGCTGCATTTGCACTCCATCCGCCGTTTTGGCTATAGTCTACACCTGCACTCATCATATTGGTAGTGATATTGATAGGACTCCAAATAGAAAATGGAGAAGGAACTGCATAACCTATCCCACCTATCAAACCTGCTTTGGTATCATAACCTCCATAGATATAACCGCCAAATGCGCCAGCATTTAATGTATAAGACCAATTATCATTTTTAAAACCATAACTAATCGCTCCACCTACATAAAGCCATCCTTCGACACCTACTCCTGCACTTACTCCAACTGATAGTCCACCATGTTGACTAATGCCAATATTCAAAGAAATATAAAAAAGTCCTAAATTTATATCTCCACTCGGATCAGTATATTTAAACGGATTATTCCAGCAATAACTATACCTATTAAAACTTTGTGTAAAATCCGGTGATTGCACATAAGGGTCGGGGCTAAGGAAACGTGCCAGCACAGGGTCGTACACTCGTCCGTTCATATTTATCAGCCCAAGACCAACTTCAGTTCCTCCAAAGGGAAAAAGATGCTCGTGTCCCGTATAACCACGGTCGGTAATACTTACTCCACCGAGTAAAAGTCTACCGCCCCAAGGTGTGTAGGCATAACTGCTTACTATTTGTTTATTGGCATTGGTTATTACTTGCAGTGAGCCCAGATGGTCGGTATGTACGTAATACACAGTGCCATTTTTTATCATTGCAGTTAGTCCTGCGGGGGTGTAAATATAATCGGTTTTTGTTACATTACCTAATTCGTCAATATCTTGTTCGTAAGTACCAAAAAAATAGCGGGTATTGTAGTATTTTCCATTTACAACGTCTCATCGATTGCGCAGTTCTGTGACCTGTGCTATTCAAAAGAAAGTTTTTTTTCTTATTTCAGTTTTGAACGGATCGCAGAACCGCGCCAGCGGGTTTCTTATCTTTTTCTGTATTGGCACGGGTCACAGACCCGCGCTAGCGTGTGGGTGGTATATTCATTTAGATTTACGTTATTCAAACGTTGTTTATCTCTTGCAGAACCTAAACGAGAAGAAATGACCATGTGTGCATATTCGTGTTGTAAAGTTAAATATAAAAACACCCGCTAGCGCAGGTCTGTGACCTGTGCTATTTCAAAAGAAAGCTTTTTTCTTATTTCAGTTTGGCACGGGTCACAGACCCACGCCAGCGTGTGAGGGGAATTGAGCCAAAATTAAAATCTCCTAATATGGTAAACCTCCTCTTATTTCCTTTTTAATTAGTTTGTCATGAACAAAAGTTAAATGACAAACTAATGGATCATAAAACTTTTCAACTTCAGTGCAACTTACACCCCGTTTCATTCGTTCAATATCGTCAAGATATTTTTCATAATCCTTCGGAAAGTGTTTTTGCATTACTTGTAAGTATGCACTTTTCTTAAGATTAAAGAAATTACTGTAAGGCCATGATTTTTCGTCCAAACCAGCAACAGCAGTAAAGAAAACTTCACGATTTTGTATATTGCATTTAAAATGATATGGTGTATATTGAAATAATGAAGCATCAATACTACTTGTAATTCCAAATTGCTTTGTTGAATCATTAACTTGATTGAAAAACACACAAACTATGAAGGGGTTGTGCTGTTCTATTGAATCAATATAATGAGAATACTTAATTATTTCATTCTCTAGTATTTTGTTGTTTATTTCTAAAGAATCAACATTTTGTTCTTTATTTGCTTTGCATGATACAAACAAAATGAACAATATAAAAATTCTTATTTTAGTTGCCATATTGGATTGCCAGGTGTTAAATTGTCAGGGTTTGATACATTTACTGGATACATTACATCTTGCATTATAATTCGAATATTTCCGTCATAACGTTGATTCCCAAGATTTCTATCGTTTGGACTTACATTTAGTGGATTTTTATCCCAATTATCTGTACTTATCTTGTCTGGGTGCGTATGAATAGAATTTACAGTTTTATAAATTTTTCCATTTATATTTACAGAGTTTTTAGTTCCTTTCTCATAATAACCATTAGAGCTTAATCTTGTATTTCCTTTTTCCTTAAAAACAAGAACTCGCCCATCTTCTAGTTCGACTCCTGCAACCTCATGATGTCCAATTTTTGATTGTTTAATCATATATTTATATGCATTATTTTTATTACTATATAGCACATGGTGTGACCAATGATTCAACAAACCTACCGTAGCCCCTATAGCAGCACCTTGCCAAAAATCACC
>JACDZH010000365.1 GCA_013426815.1 Paludibacter sp. | reverse complement strand
GACTACTTTTGCACCCGCTTTGAGAGAAATGTTTTCAATTCTTAATTTCTAAAACGCAAGTGTAAATTTCCAATTAATAAGATTTATTTTAAAATTAGTGCTTAAATTTGCACAATAGAATAATTAACAATTATTTTTTTTAAAAAAGTTTGCTAAGTAAATAAATTTACATTATCTTTGCAGCCCGTTTCGCTCATTTTTTTAGAAATATATCTGAATTTTAAATATCTGAATTTTACTGAATTCTATCTTGCCCCAATAAATCGGGAATAATAATCGGAACAGTTCCAAATGGGGTACTAAAGAAAATAGTGCAATCAATCACGTTATCAAATAGGGAGCTATTTTATAATAACACAAGAAGTCTTATCAAAACCAATCACTGTGAAGTGATACCGATAATTATTAATTTTAAATTATTAATTATTAATTGAAAAGCGTCGATCTTTGAGAATACATGAACAACAAATAATGTAGTATAAGGAAAGGTAAAACAATTTTTTATACCACGTCAATTTTCTACAATAAATAAACGAGATAGCATCCGAGCAAAAAAAAAGATACAACGAAGAGTTTGATCCTGGCTCAGGATGAACGCTAGCGACAGGCCTAACACATGCAAGTCGAGGGGCATCACATGGTAGTAATACTTGGTGGCGACCGGCGCACGGGTGAGTAACACGTATGCAACCTACCTGTAAGCGGGGAATAACCCGGAGAAATTCGGACTAATACCGCATAATACCGCAAAACCGCATGGTTTTGCGTTTAAACATTTATGGCTTACAGATGGGCATGCGTATGATTAGATAGTTGGTAGGGTAACGGCCTACCAAGTCAACGATCATTAGGGGTTCTGAGAGGAAGGTCCCCCACACTGGTACTGAGACACGGACCAGACTCCTACGGGAGGCAGCAGTGAGGAATATTGGTCAATGGGCGAGAGCCTGAACCAGCCAAGTCGCGTGAAGGAAGAAGGTTCTATGGATTGTAAACTTCTTTTGTAAGGGAATAAAAAAGGGTACGTGTACCCTATTGTATGTACTTTACGAATAAGGATCGGCTAACTCCGTGCCAGCAGCCGCGGTAATACGGAGGATCCAAGCGTTATCCGGATTTATTGGGTTTAAAGGGTGCGTAGGCGGTCCCGTCAGTCAGTGGTGAAAGTTTGCAGCTCAACTGTAAAATTGCCATTGAAACTACGGGTCTTGAGTGCAAATGAGGTAGGCGGAATGTGTTGTGTAGCGGTGAAATGCTTAGATATAACACAGAACACCAATTGCGAAGGCAGCTTACTAGAATGCAACTGACGCTGAGGCACGAAAGCGTGGGGATCAAACAGGATTAGATACCCTGGTAGTCCACGCAGTAAACGATGAATACTAACTGTATGCGATATAGTGTATGTGGTAAAGCGAAAGCGTTAAGTATTCCACCTGGGGAGTACGTTCGCAAGAATGAAACTCAAAGGAATTGACGGGGGCCCGCACAAGCGGAGGAACATGTGGTTTAATTCGATGATACGCGAGGAACCTTACCCGGGCTTGAAATGCAGAGGAATGAGGAGGAAACTTCTCCGCCAGCAATGGTCTCTGTGTAGGTGCTGCATGGTTGTCGTCAGCTCGTGCCGTGAGGTGTCGGCTTAAGTGCCATAACGAGCGCAACCCCTATCATTAGTTACTAACAGGTTATGCTGAGGACTCTAATGAGACTGCCACCGTAAGGTGTGAGGAAGGTGGGGATGACGTCAAATCAGCACGGCCCTTACGTCCGGGGCGACACACGTGTTACAATGGTGGGTACAGAGGGTTGCTACTTGGTGACAAGATGCTAATCTCTTAAAGCCTCTCTCAGTTCGGATCGAAGTCTGCAACTCGACTTCGTGAAGCTGGATTCGCTAGTAATCGCGCATCAGCCATGGCGCGGTGAATACGTTCCCGGGCCTTGTACACACCGCCCGTCAAGCCATGGAAGCCGAGGGGACCTGAAGTACGTAACCGCAAGGAGCGTCCTAGGGTAAAATTGGTAACTAGGGCTAAGTCGTAACAAGGTAGCCGTACCGGAAGGTGCGGCTGGAACACCTCCTTTCTGGAGCGATGTTATCCTTGTATAATTAAAAATTAATAATTAAGAATTAATAATAAATAATTCAAGACTAGCAATAATGATTATACGATTTATTTAGAAAAGTGGTAAAAGAGAAAGCAATTGTCTTTCTGAGTACTGCATTATGTTGTTTATGATATAAATACAGT
>JACDZH010000364.1 GCA_013426815.1 Paludibacter sp. | reverse complement strand
TCAGAGAAAATCACTATTAATGGAAAAACTTATAAAAGGTATAATTACTTAATGGTTCAGATAAAGAAATATAGAAACTATAAATGCCAACTCTGTTCAACAACCATTCTTAAGGCCAATGGTGGATATTATATTGAAGCTTGCCATATTAAGTCAAAAGCTGAAGGTGGCAAGGATAGTCTCGATAACATACTAATTCTGTGCCCAAATTGTCATAAACTTTTCGATTTTGGCAAGAGAACAGAAGAAGAAAAAACAAAAAATACTTACTCCGTGAGTATTAATGAAAAAAAATACAAAGCATCATTAAAATGACGCAGGGAAGTCCCGGGTAGAAGGAGGAAGCTGACTTACCGATCATGACTAAGGTAAAAGGGGTCAGATTAACTTTAAATAGAAGTTCCGTGGGCATGATACAGAGAGTAAGGTGCCAGCAAGTAAAAGGGGTCAGAATAACTTTAAATGCAAGAATGGCCTTGAAATGGGCCGGAGTGGCTCCCGGAACTGGTTATCACAGGAGGTTTTCCAAAAATTGCAGGCCATTCCATTCGGGATGATATGCAGAAAAGCGAATGATTAGTATAAGGGGTCAGATTAACTTTAAATACAAGAATTGCTTTGAAATGTACCGGAGTCGCTTCCGAGGAATGGAATCACAGGAAGTTCTCCAAAAATTGTAGATACTTCCATTCGGGATGATATGCAGAAAAGCGAGTGATTGAACGCTATAAAATTTTTCGGGATTATTTAATGAGATATTGGTATGTTACGAGGAAATCTCAGGCTGGAAAGGCAAAGGGCTTGAGGTTGTCGGCAGAGGAAAACATCCCGTACTCCGTGCGAGTTGGGATGATATGCAGATCAGCATAATTACTTGTTGGACGAAGCCGCTGCCGCGGCAGACAAGGCTCTGGCGGCAGCGGCTTCGTCCAACAATTCGCTGAAGGCTGACGGCTTGGACGGGCCTTGAATCCACCCTAGCTTGGGCACGTCGCCGCAGTCTTAGCTCAAACGTTGGAAATTAACATGAAATATTTCAAAGTCCTTATCATTGTAGTGTTATTGTTCGCTGTTGGTTCTGGATATTCGGTTTTTCACTATAGCGACCGGATAGTATTTGATCAAAAGGATAAACTCACTGACAAAAAAGAATGTCGGGACTTCTCAATAAAAATAGATCGTCCCGAGGATAGCCAGGGGTCCTTTGAAATTTTACTCGGTGGCAAGAAAATCTACGAAAAACAAGGTGGGATTTTTTCAATTGAGGGCCAAACTAATAACAAAGAGAAATCAATTATACTGCCCATATCGGTTAAAGACATCACAGGCAATGGCAAACCGGATTTTGTGGTTAACGAGTATACAGGGGGAGCTTATTGTTGTTATGTCATATATGTGTTTGAATTGGGTGTCCCAATCAAGTTGCTTGCAGAGGTTGACGGGATGTTCACGGCCCCACAATTTGAAGATCTTGACGGTGATTCTCTGCCAGAGATCATTCTAGTCGATTGGACGTTTGAAGGCTGGCCTGGATCCTTTGCGACATCGCCAACCCCAAAGGTAATCCTGCGCTGGAAAAACGGAAAGTTTATTCCAGACGAGCGGTTGATGAAAATCCCGGCACCTTCAATAGAAGACTTAAAGCGCGAAGCAGAAAGCATCAGCAACGATGATGATTGGGATATTGTCTACAACCCAGATCAAATTTTCTGGTCGCATTATATCCCTCGTCAATTATTTCAACGAGCACTTGATCTGATGTATGGTGGACATGAAGAAGTTGGTCGTAAATTTATACAGATGGGTTGGTCTAAAAACTACCCCGTGAACAAGGAACTGCTTGTAGAATTTGATGAACTACTATCCAAAAGTCCATATTGGAAGGTAATTAAAGAACAAAGAGAATCGGGAATTCCGGAGACATGATAATTGACTCCAACCAAAACATTCTTCGGTCAAGCCGCAGATGTTTGCGTTAGGATGGTAAAAGGAGTCAGAGTAACTTTAAATAGAAGTTCCGGGGACATGATGCAGAAAACCAACAACAAAATGCACGAGATGAACTGGTGCATTTTGACGGTTAGCGCCTTTATAATTTCAGTTCTGGGTATCTAAGGCGAAAGCAGCAAGTCAGAGGAGACTCTATCGGTAGTATCTTTGAATGCCAGAAATCCGGGTGCCTAGGAAGAGTGCTTTGTCAATTCCAGCGGGGTTAGCGCGGCCTTGTTTTTGAGTCGCTGGAGATTGTGCATGGCAAT
>JACDZH010000001.1 GCA_013426815.1 Paludibacter sp. | reverse complement strand
TCCTATGATACAACTTTTTGACACACTTTCTTATCCCGAACTCAGGTTATTAATTGTTCAACAATGAAAAAAAATTTAATAATAATTTTTGTTTTTTTAGTCCATAGATTGTGTATTTTTTCACAAACAACTATGAATGACCCTATTTCAGCTTTTAAAAATTATCCGTCAAGTTCTGTCTACCAAAACCCTTCTTTAAGTCCGAAAGTAAGAGCAAAAGATGTAATTAAACATTTAACTTTTGATGAATTACTTTCGTTGGTAGGAGGATGTGGTAATTTTTATTTTTCGGGTGTACCACGCTTAGGTATACGTCAGACCCACATGGCGGATGCTTCACAAGGAATCCGTCTGAATATTGGATACGAAAAAACTGATGTCAGCACTTCTTATCCGGGAACAGTTGCACTTGCTTCTACCTGGAATAAAGAATTATCTTATCTTATGGGGAAATCGCTCGGAAATGAATGTCGCCAATATGGTGTTGATATTTTACTCGGTCCGGGTATTAATTTGCAGCGTTTTTCGGTTAGTGGACGTAATTTCGAATACATGGGTGAGGACCCCGTTTTAACTTCAAAAATGATTGTTCCCTATATTAAAGGGCTTCAAAGTAATCAGGTTTTAGCAACTGCAAAGCATTTTATTGGTAACGACCAGGAATTTTGTCGCCATTTTGCCAGCAGTGATATCGACGAACGTACATTACACGAAATTTATTTAAAACCTTGGAAAGCTGTGATTCAGGAAGCCGGTGTTAAAGCAATTATGACCGGAAATAATGGAGCGAACGGAACGCCTCTTTCGATAGATAAACCGCTCGTAAATGATGTTCTGCGTGAAGAGTTTGGCTTTACAGGAATAGTTATGACCGATTGGCAAAATTCGGGATATTTCCCAAGTTTACAATATCTGTTTCCTGCTTCGGGTGTTAGTTTGTTGATGCCTGTAAATCTGACATTTTCGAAATATGTATCAATGATTTTAGCCGTTAATCCATCTAAAAAAGAGGAACTTAAACAGGCTTTGGAGAAGAAAGTATATCAGAATCTTTTACCAATGTTCGAAATGGGTATTTACGACCGTATGATGCGTGATAAATCCGTACCTGTAAACATTGAATCACACAAGGAAGATGCGCGTAAAATTGCAGAAGAAGCAATCTGTTTACTCAAAAATGAAGGGGATATTTTACCTCTGTCAACTAAGAAGAAAGTTTTATTGATGGGACAGGAAGAATTATTTAGTGGTGAAGGAAGTGGATATGTAATTGGTTACGATCATGTAAGTTTTGCGAATGGTTTTAAAAAAGTTTTTGGTAATAAATTAACTGTTAACGACAAACCAACTGACAAAGATATGATTGATGCTGATGTAATTATTTATCGACTCAGTAAGAATGGCGGTGAAGGACATGATATACCTTTCGAAGCAGGAATGGATGAAAATATAAATCGTGTTGCAGCAATAAATCCTAATGTAATAGTTATTATCAGTTCTTGTAACAATATGCCAATGCCTTGGTTGAAGAATGTTAAAGCTGTTTTATGGTCATATTTTCTGGGACAGGAAAGAGGAAATGCGATGGCAAATGTGATTACCGGAAAGGTAAATCCATCAGCAAAACTACCATTTACTCTTGAAAAAGATTTCAAAGATTCTCAAAATCCGAATTTCAATTATATTGGCGGTAAACCATTCTGGCAAGGCGATAACAAAGCATATAAAGACTATTGGTTACAACAAAGACCAGGTGCAAAAGCTGAATCCAAAGAATTTATGGAATACATTAAGCCAGGAGAAGTGATTAGAGTACCCTATTCTGAAGGCATATTTATGGGTTATCGTTGGTACGAAAAGCAGAAAAAAAAAGTACTTTTTCCTTTTGGTTATGGAATTTCGTACACTCAGTTTGCATATACCAATTGTAAATTATCAAAAAAGTCAATTCAAAACAACGATTCGATAACACTAAGTGTAGAAGTTAAAAATATTGGAAAAATGAAAGGGGCTGAAATTGTGCAATTGTATATTTCTGATTTAGAATGTAGTGTCGAACGACCTGTCAAGGAGTTGAAGTGTTTTGAAAAAATTATGCTAAAGCCAGGTGAAAAAGGCATTGTTAATTTCACAGTTAGAACTGACGATTTGGCATTTTGGTGTGAAACAAAACATGGTTGGAAAGTTGAACCCGGAAGTTTTGAGGTTTTAATTGGTTCTTCATCAGCAGATATTCGAATGAAAGAGGTTATTAACTTTATCGAATAATTTTTCCGATTTTAACAAATTATAAAAAAATCCTATTTTGCAAGATAATCGGATTTTTTTGGATGTTATTCATAATCTAACCCATAAACATGTTGTAAAACATATATTTAGTTGTCCACAAAATTACTGCTTTCTGACTTTTTTTTATTGAAATACAATACTTTAAATTTTAATTAATATGACAACAAAAAATTTCATTTTCTTTCTTTTCGTACTGATAACTATGAATCTATTTGCACAATCTGCTAATAAATTAGCTCAAACTCCTCCATTAGGATGGAATAGCTGGGATTGTTACGGAATGGTTCCTACCGATGCCGATATGCGTAAAACAGCCGATTATATGGCAAAAAACATGAAAAGTGCCGGATATGAATATGTGGTGCTAGATATGGGCTGGGATTTCAAAGATACCATGAATACTTATAATTTTAAAATGAAAAACCCCGATTTATGGTTCGATAAATACGGACGCCTAACACCCAATCCGGGTAGATTCCCGTATGTGAAAAGTGGAAAAGGGTTAAAACCACTGGCTGATTATATTCACAGCCTTGGTTTGAAATTCGGTATCCATATACAACGCGGAATACCTTACCAAGCAGTTGAACAAAACACGCCTATCAAAGGTACAAAATACACAGCCAAACAAATTTATACAGATTCTATGCAATGTGTTTGGTATCAGGGAATGAAATCGATTGATATGAAAAAACCCGGTGCTCAGGAGTATTACAATTCGCTTTTTGAGTTATATGCCGAATGGGAAGTGGATTTTGTTAAAGCCGATGATATGCGCGAAGCTGATGTTGTAGCAGTTAGTAAAGCAATAAAAAATTGTGGTCGCACAATGGTTTTGAGTATTGTAGGTGGCTCAAAAAACGGTTCTAAATTGCTTTATGAGAATAATGTAAATATGTGGCGTGTCTCGGGCGATGTATGGGACGATTGGTTTTTTATGGACAGAGCTTTTGCTGCAGCCCGCAGGTGGCAAAAAGATGTTAAACCCGGACATTGGCCTGATTTAGATATGTTGCCTCTGGGAAGACTTAGAATTAACGGTACCGATGGTATCTTAGCCAATGTTCTTCGGAAGGAATTCGTAGATGTAATTGATGAAAACTCACGACTCAATAAAGACGAACAATATAGTTTAATGAATCTTTGGGCAATTTTCCGTACGCCGCTTATGATGGGTGGTAGCCTTGTGGATATGGATAAAGAGTTATTGGATATGCTGACAAATAAAAACATGTTGGCTGTAAATCAATATAGCATTAACAATAGAGAGCTTCGAGCTACTCCTACCGAAGTAGTTTGGATTGCAGATGAACCCGGAACAGGTGCAAAATATGCGGCTGTTTTCAATCTTAGCGACAAACCATCACTCCCTATCAATGTAAACTGGTGTGAGTTGGGAATTACAGGAGAATTTATTGTAAGTGATGTTTGGACTGGTAACAATGTTGGTATTTTTGACAATTATTTCCAATCATCTTATAAACCTCATGCAAGTGGTCTTTATAAATTAACAAAAAATTAAATATACTGTAATCAATTGCATTTGTAATGAAAAAAACAATTTTAATCAGTATCGTTTTGATATGCTCGTCTTTTGCTACTATTTCAGGAAAGAAACAAGTCGCAATTGAATCGCCTGATAAACAGACATCAATCAGTATTGGTATCAATCCCAATGAAGGCAATCAACTTTTCTACATGGTTAAGTATCATGGAGAGGAAATAGTAAAACCCTCACCCATAGGGTTTACTCTGATTGGTGATACGGCTTTTGGTAAGAATTTGAAAATCACCAAAGCTCAAATCAAAGAACTTTACGAATCGTGGGAAAGGGTTTGTGGAAAATCAAAATCGGTTGAAAATCATTGTTTCGAAGCGTGTATCGATTTGAAAGAGACAAGCTCTCCTTTTCGTAAATTCAAACTAACGGCACGTGCTTACAACAATGGTATTGCTTTCAGATATGGCATTCCTGAGCAGGAAAAGATTGACAGTTTTTTTATCGGCAAAGAAAATACAAGTTTTAATTTCGATAAAGATTATCAGGTTTGGGCAAGCCATCAACCAAAATTAAATTCGGCTCAGGAGAAGGAGTTTAAGAGAATGAACATATCCAATCTTAAAACCAAGGACATTATTGTTACTCCTATGTTGATAAAACTTGATAAAGGTTGGGCTGCATTGCTTGAGGCAAATCATTACAATTGGGCAGGGATGTATCTTACTGCCGGTAGCGAAAGTAAAACGATTGTTCAGCCTTTGCTTTCGCCATATCCTGAACAATTATCAATTGCTGTAAAATCGAAAGCTCCGGCTCAATCCCCCTGGCGAATTTTGATGTTGGGGGAAAAAGCCGGCGATTTGATTGAATCCAATATTATACACAATCTGAGCGAACCCAATAAACCGAAAGATATTTCCTGGATTAAGCCCGGCAGAACTGCCTGGGACCCCTGGTGGAGCGGCGGTTATGCCCCGAGTCTTGGAAGAATTGCAGCTTACGACGACGAAAGTATGAAATATTTTATCGATTTCGCATCCGAAATGGGCTGGGAATATCAACTTATTGACTGGCTCTGGTACGATGGGATGGATTCTCACTTTCAACGTCCACCTGTTGTTGATATTACAAAGTCGAACCCGAAAATTAATATCCCAGAATTGGTAAAATATGCCAAAAGTAAAAACGTAAAATTACTTCTTTGGCTTCATTGGGACGATGCCAATAAGCAAATGGACAAAGCTTTCCCTATTTACGAAAAGTGGGGAATAGCTGGGGTTAAAGTCGATTTTATGAACAGAAACGATCAATACATGGTCAATTTTTATGAACGCTTACTTAATAAAGCTGCTGAACATAAACTCGGAGTTGTATTTCACGGTGCACACATGCCAACCGGTCTCGACCGGACTTATCCGAATTTTTTATCCTACGAAGGGGTAATGGGAAATGAATTTAATAAAGGTTCTAAAAAAGTTTCACCAGAACATTGTCTAAATTTACCATTTACCCGAATGCTGGGAGGAATGATGGACTTTACTCCTGGAGGCTTTAACCATGCACCTTACGGTGAATTTATACCAAGCAAATGGGCAGCTCAAAATCCGCTGGTACAAGGTACACGTTGTTTTCAGTTAGCCATGCCTGTTGTTTACGAAAGTGCATTAACCATTTTCTGCGATGCACCCGATAGCTACAGAGGTCAGGAAGGACTTGATTTTTATAAAGTTGTTCCAACTACCTGGGACAAGACCAAGGTAATTGATGGATATCCAGGGGAGTTTATCATAATTGCCCGCCAAAACTCCAGCGATTGGTATCTTGGTGCCATGAATAACGATACAGAAAGAAAAATTAATATTCCCCTGTATTTTCTTGGAGAAGGGACTTACAATGCAACAATTTGTTCGGATGCTTCTGATTCAGACACAAACCCAAGGAATACCGATTCAACGGTGGTAAAAGTGGAAATGAAGGATGTGTTGAAAGCAAGATTAGCAAAAAGGGGCGGATATGTTGTACATTTTAATAAAAATTGATTTAGTTGTTAAATTTTTAAGGTGTAAAAACTAAAAATAAAATATTATGAATTACAAACATGCAATTATTTCTTTGCTGTTATTGTCTATTATTTCAACAATTTCAGCTCAAAAACTTGATTGGATGGAAGATCAGCCTCCTACCGATAGAATAACCCGTACGCAGACAAATAAGCTCTCCGTAATAGACAGTTATCCCCGAAGAAGTTCAGGTTCATTGAAGGAAAGTCCATCGGCACAGCAGTTAGCTTTTTTCGACATGATTTGCTGGAAACCATTTAGTACAAGTACTGTTAAAGCAGCTCAGGCTATTAACCCCAATATGGCCTGGTTGCGCATTTATTGTCCACAGGAATGGCAGGGTGCCACCGAAGCTCCTGACAAACAAGGTAGTGGATACCCGTTTAATACTTCAGGGCCTGCAACTGCAAATAATCAGATTTTTGCCGGTCATTTTGCTTATAAACCTTTTACAACACTTACAGGTGTCTTAACCGCAGATGGAACGAGTGTTGCCGTAGCAGAAATAGCCAAAATTAAAACGCCTCAGTATTGCGTAATTTATCCGGCTGATTCGTGGGATAATGCAGAGCATGTATTGGTAACTGAAAAAAACGGCTCCTCAATTACCATAACTAAAAGAGGATACAAAAGTGTAGCAAAAGAATGGCCTTCAGGGTCTAAAATAGCTGTACACCAATTAGGAAACGGAACTACCAACGACAACTGGTGTTACAATTTATCATCACGTTGTCCGAAAGATGCCAATGGAAAAAGAGCTTGCGATGCTTTTGGTGAATGGTTACCCCTGAATTATGATAATAATGCAAATGGAACACCAGCCGATGCCGTATGCGATGGCATTTTATACGATTCTGACGCTTTTGCTTTTACAGAGGGAGGTTCAGTTGATTCACGAAATGCTGATTTTGATAACAATGGAGTTTCCGATTGGGGTTTCGAGACTGATGGTACTAATTTTTGGGGCGATGGTTTGGAAACATTTTATCAAACTGTAAGAGAAGGCCTTGATAAACGTGGATGTACAAATGCAGTTGTCTTGGGTGGTGTCGCCGAAAGTTGGGGTGTTTTGCCTAACAACGGTACGCAGATGGAAGCCGGTTGGGATGGACAATTTTCGGTTGGTGGGAAAGCGGCCGGAACTTATGATAAAATTAATTTCTATTTTAGTAGTATGAAGGCTCAAACCGGACATGGAGTTATCGGACCACGGGTAACAGATGTGCAAAGCAAATGTGCAAGTGCACTTTATACCGATAATGGCGAAACTCGGAATGCTCCTGTACGTTTTTCGTATGTCATGTCGATGCTTTTCGATGGAACCTGGTTTAGTAGCATGAATGGTTATGGTGATGCTTTTCATTATTTTGATGAAGATGCAGTTTATTTACAAGGCGAAAATTATGGAAAATCGGTTCCAATAACAAATACCACCGATATACGAGCCAACAATAAATGGCTGGGGAAAGCATTAGGACAATACCAACGAATATACGATAGTGCAACTTTTGCAAAGGAAAAAAATTTAATGCCAAATGGTGATTTTGAATCATCATCTATAGCATGGACAGGAACTTTAATGTCTTCTGCTTCGCATGTAACTGATAAACATTACGAAGGGTCAGGAGCCTTGTTAATTACTCCAACTATTCCCAATCCGGGAAGTAGGGTTTCCGATGCAAAATTGAAAGGTCCTGCAGTGGCACTTACAGCCGGAAAAGAATATACGCTTTGTTTTGCAATTCTAAGTGAAAGTCCTGCACGCCATTTGACTGTGCAATTAGGTTCTTTGAATCAATCCTTATATATTACTCCCGGATGGAATAAACATGTAATGAGTTGGAAAGAAAGCACAGGCGGCAATATTCAGCCTACCTTAAGCGTAGGTGCCGAACTTACTAAAATATGGCTCGATCAGGTATATGTTTTCGAAGGTGCTTCCGATATATTCCGTCGGGATTTTGAAAATGGAATTATAATTGCCAATGCCATGCCTGATGCTAAAACCATTCAACTCAATGGAACTTTTCAACGCATCGATGGTAATTTAGATAAAGTGGTGAATAACGGAGCTAAAAATCTGACTGAAGTAACTGTTCCTAAAAATGATGGCGTGTTTTTAGTACGTCAAATGACTTCATCAATACCTGAAAATTTATATAGCAAAATTTCAATTTCTTCAAATCCATTTATGTACGATTTTACAGTTAATATGCCCGATGGAGTTAGCGCTTTAGACATATTCGATTTAACTGGTAAAAATATATATCACAAAGATGTACGAAATCAGAAAAGTGAATTTGTAGATTTATCAAGCAAGCAATCAGGAGCTTATATTTTAAAATTAATTGGAAATAAGATAAACTATCAGGAAAAAATTATTAAAAAATAAGTAAAAAATTCTACAATGAAAATTCAGATAAAAATATCTATATTCAAGATATTTTTAATATTTACAGGCGCTTATACAATAACAAACAGTTGTTGGGCTGTGTCAAAAAGCAATTCCTACGATTGGCTCAACGATCAGCCAATTCCCAAAGAAGCAATTTATGTACAAAAAAATAAATTGTCGACCAAAGATGCTTTTCCCCGTAAAAGCACAGGATCAATAAAAAACAATGCAATTACAGCAGAGCAATTATCAACCTATGATATTTATTGTTCCAAGCCTTTTGGTGGTGGAACAAAAGTGTTAGAGGCTCAGGTTTTTAACCCAAATCTGACTTGGTTGCGCATATATTGTCCACAGGAATGGCAAGGGGGTCAGGATGAGCCAAACTTACAAGGAAACGGTCATCCTTTCAATACTTCGGCTGAAGCCACTGAAGATAATATGATTTTTGCTGGACATTTTGCATACAAACCATACACTACTTTGTCCGAAGATTTGGGAACAAAAGATACTATGGTACTAAAAGTGGCTAACGCTCAGGCAATTCAAAAAGGTTCATATTGCGTTATCCGCAATGCTGACTCGTGGAAAAATGCTGAACACGTGCAGGTTTCGAAAGTCAATGACACTGAAGCAACAATTACTGTTGTAAAGCGTGGCTATAAAAGTCAAAAACAGGATTGGAAAGCAGGTGCTATCATTGCACAACATCAAATAGGAAATGGAACTGATAATTTAAACTGGTGTTACAACTTGACATCGCGCTGCCCAAAGGATGCAAAAGGAAAACGCGCTTGCGATATTTTTGCAGAATGGCTTGTGAAAAATTACGATAAAGATGAGCAAGGAAATCAATGTAAAGCAATGGTTGATGGTATTCTTTACGACTCAGATGCGTATGCATTTATTGATGGTGGTGGACGTAAAAGACGTAATGCTGATATGGATAACGACGGAGTAGCCGACTGGGGATATGCACAAGATGGTACAAATTTTTGGAGCGAGGGTTTGGAAACGTTTTACAAAGGTGTACGCGATGGATTAAATTCCATAGGTCGAAAAGATGTAATTATTGTAGGAGGTGTTGCAGAGTCGTGGGGATTACTACCAAATAATGGCACACAGGTTGAAGCAGCTTGGTCGCATCAATTTATTGCAACGGGAGCACCAGCATCAGCTTATAATTATATAGGTTTTTACATGAGTACAATGAAAGCTCAAACTGCACATGGACTGATTTATCCTAGGGTTTCCGATGTTCAGGGAAAAGAAATCAGTGCCTTATATTATGGTAAGACAGTAGAAACTACCAATAAGCATGTGCGTTTCTCGTATGCTATGACCATGATGTTCGACGGTGTTTGGTTTAGCAATCAAAATGGTTTTGGTGATCCGTTTCATTATTTCGACGAAGATGCTGTTTACACCGCAAAAGGAGAAAATTTTGGTAAATCGGTTTTGAAATCCAACACTTCTGATATTCTCAAAAACAGCAAATGGCTTGGTAAGGCACTTGGAGGTTATAAACGAGTTTACGATGCTTATGCTTTCGATGTGTCGAAAAATCTTTTTCCTAACGGAGATTTTGAAAAGCCATTAACCGAATGGACTGGTATAAAAGCAGCAGCATCAATTGAGCAAAACAAACCATATCAGGGAAAAGCGTGTTTGAAAATTACGCCCGATAAAACGAATAATATAGTAAGTGATTGGAGTGCAGCAACAGTAAGCAGTCCGTCAATTTCACTAATTGCTGATAAAGAATATACCTTGTGTTTTGCTGTTTACAGTGAAGGACCGGCGCGCAAAGTGGATGTTAAAATAGGTTCCTTTACGCAGGAACTATTTGTTACGCCCGGTTGGAACAAACAAGTACTGACATGGAAAGAAAAAAACTCAGAAAATTCCAGTTTAAGATTTGATGTAGGAGGTGAATTAACAAATGTTTGGGTAGATCAATTGTATTTGTTCGAAGGGTCTGCTGACGTATTTCGTCGTGATTTCGAAAACGGAGTTATACTTGCCAATGCGAGCAACTTACCCAAAACTATTCAGTTAGAAAAAGGATTGAGCCGCATTGCCGGTAATCTGGATGCTGTAGTAAATAATGGTGAAAAAAATGTAAGTGAAATTACTTTGGCTCCACACGAAGGGTTGTTTTTAGTAAAACCAAAATAATATGACGATAATCGAGATTGAAAAGTTAGATTCAATCCGATTTGAGTTAATTGAAAAATTTGTTTTTCAATTAACTTCAAAAAAGAGTACGCTGGATAGCTTACTTATTGAGTCAATAATCAATGAAGAAAAAGTCATCACTTTTTTGCAATGAATGATATTGGTGAATATATGGGAATGTTTTCTATTGGATTATACTGTTCTCCTACCAGAAAGAAAGCCAGGATTGAAGATGTAGTTGTAGATAAGTTGTAAAAAGGTCAAGGTGTTGGAATGTTTTTAATGGATTTTGCAATACAATATGCTAAAGAGCAAAATGCTGATACTCTATGCTTACCTCAAATCCGGAAAGAACCATTGCCAACAAACTATATCTGGGTCTTGGTTTTCAACAAAAAAATACGAGTGTTTACCGCGTAAATCTAAATCAGAAGGTTTTTAGAATTGAAAAAACAATTTTTTTATTCTGTAAATATCTTTATACTTTTATCTTTAATTTAACTTGCTGATTTATAAATTAATATCAAGTATGATTAATCTGAAAATTTAACTACAAAAAAAAACTTAAGTTTCAGTTATTCAGTTTCTTGGCAGCAGAATTAATTATCTCTTCCTTTCAGGTTGGTTTTGGGTCAAAGAAAAAGGAACTGCAGATGCTGTATCAAAATGGATTAGTTCAATTTTAAGAATACAGAATTGGAAGTTATAATTGACTGTACTCTTCATTGGAAGCTAAAGTCTCCTCACCTCTTTTCAACATAATAAAAGTTTGTGTGATTTAACTGATAGTAAATCAATATTTTACAATCAAAGATTAGTAGTTTTGAGTTAACTTTTAACATTTGCGTGTATCTTGTTGTAATACAGTCATATAGACTCGTTCTTTGATTTTTTGACTTGAATTGACGTACATTTGCTCGAAAAGCAAATTATGTATTAGGGTAAATATGTATTCTCACAGGTTTTGGATTTCGTGGATCTGTATGAATTTAATAAGTACGTAAAACGATACTTTGGTAATTATCGTGTACGTGATTTGAATTGTTGGAATCAGTTTGTTCAACTATTCTTCGGACAATTGATCTCGCCGAATTCACTGCACAACAATTTTTGTGCTTAATGGCTCACAAAGGCAAGCAATATCACTTGGGTATTAAACAATATGTCGTAGTTTCTACCCTGTCAAGAGCCAGTGAAAACTGAGACTGGCGGAAATTAGCCGATTTCGGTTATTATCTAATTTCGAAGGTTCGTCCATTGTATGCAATTTGCTCCATTTCCAATCTTGATATTGACAATGAAGTATATGCGTTGGACTCAACACTATTTCGGTCAGAATCAATCTTTGCACTTGGGCAGAATGTAAGTATTCGCGTGGAGCTGTGAAAATGCACACTTTGCTCAACTTAAGGGGCAGTATACCCGAATTTATACTTATAACTGACCCGGAAATATCACGACAGTAATGCTATGGACGAAATTGTTCCTCAAAGAAATGCTATTTATTTAATGGATAAAGAATATGTTGACTTTGAATCATTATACCGTATAAATCAAGTAGATGCATTTTTTGCAAAAAGAGCTAAAAAACCGATGAATTATGAAGTTGTTGAACAAAATTTCAATATGTACCAAACTACAGGGTTGAGAACAGATAAAACAGTGATGTTAAGAATACAAAAATCAAAAGTGCTTTATCCCGAAAAACTACGTTTGGTTGAGTATTACGACAATCAAAACGATGAATTACTTGTTTTTCTGACAAATAATTTTGAAGTATCAGCTTTAGAAATTGCCAACTTGTATAAAAATCGTTGGCAAATCGAAGTATTTTTCAAATGGATAAAACAAAAACCTTATTATTAAAAAGCTGTGGGGATACTCTGTAAATGCAGTAAAAAAATACCTTTGGATAGCTATTTGCACATACTTAATAGTAGCACACATCAAGTATGAACTCAAAAGCAATTATAATGTTTATGAAATAATGCAAATACTTGGTATTTCTGTACGAGACAAAACACCAATACGTGAGTTATAATGCGAACAACATCAATTATATCAAAATGTCAAAGAGCAACTAAAATTATTTGAATGTTAAGTATTAACGCAACAGCAGTATTGTCACATTAACAATATTAATTACTTAACTTCTATAAACTCTACTTTAGAAATTGAATAAGTAGCAAATAATTTATATTTTTATAATCATTTGAGATAAAACATCTCCTCCAGATTGTACATTGACCATGTACATTCCTTTTTCGAGTGAATGGGTATAAACTTTGATTTTATTTTGCTCTTTGATTAAGAGTTTCCCCAACATATCAAAAACTTCAACATCCCAATCCACATTTTCATTACTCAATTTTATATTTATTGAATCGGAAATAGGGTTTGGATAAATTTTGATATTTTGCACTTTTGAGGGTTTTTTCACAGATGTTTGTTGATTATATTCGATGTCGATAATACTAAGAATACCCATAGGAACTGTTACCCGAAAGCTGTTGTTGTTGACAGCTATAGCCTGTTTAGTAAGGATATCGGTTGCCGAAATTACATCAACAGCAATTGTTATTTGTGCTTCTCGATTGTCAGGATCTAAATAGCCCGAATCAATAATCACAATACGTAAATGGTTTAAATCGAGTTGTGTAGCAGTCCACGCAACATCACCAACTACTTTTATCATCATTTCTTCGGCATACGATTTCAATGTGTTTTCGATTGCAGAAGCATAGGCTATTGCACTTTGTTTCGCACCATTTTCGTCGTACCAACTTTCTCCATCGGTAACAATTACTTTTTCCACACCGGTTTGTGTCAATGCAGATCCATCGTTGGGGTGAAAAGTTACCATTCCATACGGATTTTTTGGTATAAAGTTCATTGCCTGCTTTCTTCTACCGGTACCAAAATAACCAAAATCATGTTCCGGAGTTGCAGCTTGACCCCAAAAACATTCGAGCCTGCTGAATACCCATTTGGGATCATCTGCATAAATAGCTATTTTATGAGAATTATGAGAAGCCTCAATAAATGTTTCCGATGCAGGTTTCATTCCAATAACTACTGGAGATAATGATAACATATCTGAAGTGTTTTGCGGACAACGGAGAATTCCCTTTCCGAGCATGTGTGTAAAAGGCTTAACAATAAGGGAATGACCACGAAAACCGGTAGGTGTTACTTCCGAAAGTTGTATCAGATTAATTCGTGCTCCCATTTCGGATTGATAAACCATTGCCCTTAAAAAGTGGCTACCAATTGTAGTTGCTGACCATTGATGTTGTCTGTCGTACAAAGGATTGTCGTGAACAGCCCTACCTGCCCAATCATTAAACCATCCACCTTGTTTTAGTCCAACCCGTCCTGAAATTGAAAGGTCGCATAATCGCTCGTAGGTTTCTTCCATTGCCGGAACAATTACGTCTTTATATTTTTTATCTTTCAATGCCCAACTCCACAAATCGGTGTATATATCTGCGGCCCAAAATAGAAATTTTGAACGTAAAATTACTTTTCTGTTTCCATATTTCACACACAGATTACAGATTGGAATAATGTGATTTTCAATAGCATAGTGGAAAGCCGGAGTATCTCCTGCTTCCATTTCAGGAAAAATAAAACCATCGCATTTGGTGGGAGCTGCGATCAAAATACCCTCTACAGTTGTAAGACTTAAGAAAAACGGATCATTGCCATGCCCTATTGTCCATGTAAAGGATAATCCATTTTGCTCTAACGTTCTTGCATAATCAATAATTTGCGTTGAAGTTAATTTATATGGCATACGTGTATCCCGTTTGGTATCCCAGCCATAAGGTAGAGCCGACCTATTGAAGCTTTCACTGCTTTCGCTTAGCCACTGATTTCCGGAAAAATGAATATGGGAGTATTTGAATTCGTTACTATAAACATTCAATATCGGTTTAAGTGAATAATTTATATCAATTTCGTTTAAGGTACCCGGATTATAAGGATTGTATGTGAAAACATAGGTTTGTTCAGTGTTTTCAACTGGTTGATAAACAGGAGCTGTAAAATTATTCACTTGCTCATTAAGTGTATTTATGTTTGCAACTATTGTTGCTAGTTTTCCTTTATAACCAATAGATTTTAGGGCGTTTTCCCAGCCTGTCTCTTTTAGTCTTACACAGTAAATAGTATCTCCACCTGAAATATCGCTACCCAACAGAAGTGTTTCAGTAACATCGTCATAAAATAATCCGGCAGGAGCAATGTCGAACGAAACATCTTTTTGAATTTGACCGGCTGCATCGTAAAATCTCAGAGAATTGGCTGTCAGTCCAATCAATTGCCTTCCTGTACCAGAAGCAGCCGGAATTGATTCCAGCATTTGGAGTGCATAAGTATCTTGTCCTCTTCCGGTTGTTTTTTCTTCAAGTGTAAGTAATTTTGTACCAGAAGCATCAAATACAGACCCTTCTTTATTTCCACCAAAAGCAATTCTGTCAGAATTATCTGAGTCCATATCTGAAACCGCCACAGTATATTGGTAAGTTTCTCTGGTATTGATTGGATTTCCTACGATTGTAAAAGTTGATAAATTGTAGAAAATGAGATAGTTTTTCGCATAATTAGCCTGTAAACCCACCACCAATCCTTTTCCCGAAGTAAGTGTAAAAATACCGGAATTAATAGTTGTTATGGCATAAGTTGTAGTTATTTGGTTTAAAACAACTCCTCTTGGCGACACTTTATATAAAATTCGCTCAGGACCACCACAATAAATAGCTTGATTACCCAATGAATCACTCACTACCTTAACTGCATAAAGTGGCGTTTTTCCACTAAATAATTTGGCAATTAAACTGCCATCATTATCAATAATATACAAGGAACCATCAGCCGAAGCAATAACACATTCGTCGAAGCCATCGCCATCAATATCAGCCACATCCATTGAAAAAGGAAAAAAAGAACTGCATTTTTGCTCCCACAATTTATTGCCTGAAAAATCGTAACATAGAATTTTCCCAGAAAATGCAGCAGCAAAAATTGATCGGGGAATATCAGATCTGGTTTTTCCAGCTTTAAGATGATATATGGTTTCTCCACCACATGTAAACCATGAAGTTGAATCTAAGGATATTTCTGTTATTCTTTTTTGCAGATTATTACCTAAAAGCCTTGAAATTCCATCGGGAAGAATTACGAGTGACGCAGCAAAGACACTTGTACGTAGGAATTCACGGCGTGATTGCGTTTTTTTCATTTGTTTTCTGTTTAATAAAATTTGAAAGTTACAACTCTATAAGTCTATTGACATTGAATCTGTTGACAACAAAAAAAATGTTTTATAACACATTTTTATCTGTCCACAAATCGTAATAATTATGACTTACAATTTATCTTTAATGAATTTGTCATTTAATTTGTTGTTTCACAAATAAATACCTCAAATGAAAGTACTTTACCCTGAATCAGTAATCAATCGCATTGCCTTATTTGTACTTGCTTTTTTTATGTTTTTGAATGTAACAGTTACAGCTCAAAAACTGGATTGGCTCGAAGATCAACCACCTACCAACAGGGTTACTCGTGTTCAAACAAATAAGTTTACTAATCTTACAGGTTTTCCGCGCAGAAGTACTGGTACGCTTAAATCTGCATCAATAACAGCAGAGCAATTAGCTTGTTTTGATCTTGTTTGCAAGAAACCATATAATCAGACCTCGATACTGGATGCTCAGCGTTTGAATCCTAACTTGACTTGGATAAGGGAATGTAGTCCGCAGGCTTATCAGGGTTTTGCAGATGCAGCTGGTAGTGAAGTGAGCGGATTACCTTTTACTACATCTGGGACTGCTACAACAGGTATTTCAGTTTTTGCCGGACATTGGGCTTACCAGCCTTATACAACTCTAAATGCTACAATAACTGCTGAGTCTGGAATTACATTGACAGTAAGTGATATTTCAAAAATTCAAAGTGGTGCTTACTATTATGTTATTCGTCCATCGGCTTACGATTGGACAGATGCCGAACATCTATATATTACCAGAATTGGTTCGACATTAACTCTCACTACCCGTGGATATAAAAGCACTGCAAAGGCATGGCCTGCTGGTTCTGTTATTGCACAGCATACAACCGGAAACGGAACTGCAAAAGAATTATGGGTTTACAATCATTCCACAAAATGTCCTCTGGATGCTAATGGAAAGAAAATGCACGAAGCTCTTTCAATTTGGTTGGCTGCCCATTATGATAAAGATGGTAATGGAAATCCTGATGCTGCTCAGATTGGTGGAATACTCTACGATGCCGACCCAATTTCGTATGTTGATGGTGGTGGTATTGATAGTCGTGATGCAGATTTGGACAACGATGGAGCATCCGATTGGGGTTATGATAAAGAAGGAAACAATTTTTGGGGTGAAGGGCTGGAATTATTTTACAAAGGAGTAAGAGATGGAATTGATGCCAGAGGACATATCAATGTGGTTATTTTGGGTGGTGTTGCCGAATCGTATGGCATATTGTCAAACAATGGTACTCAAATGGAAGCAGCCTGGACACATACTTTTGATGAAGATGGGGCTGTTGTAGGAGCTAATAATATATACAGTTTTTTCCCATTTTATATCAGTGGTATGAAAGCTCAAACAGGTCATGGAATTATTGGACCCCGTGTTACCGATTTACAAAGCAAAGAAGCTAGTCTGATTTATCATGGTACAGCAGTTCCTGCGAACAATAATGCAGTTCGATTTTCATATTCCATGACTATGATGTTTGATGGAGCCTGGTTTTCGAATCAAAATGGATTTGGCGGTGGTTTTCATTATTTCGATGAAGATGCAGTTTATACACAAGGAGTTAATTATGGAAAATCAGCTTTAGTTACTAATACTTCAGACATTTGTAAAAACAACAAATGGCTAGGAAATGCAAAAGGTCAATACCAACGAATTTATGATGCTAACACTTATGCTTCTGATAGGAATTTAATTTCGAATGGAAATTTTGAAACGGCAGTGAGTGGATGGACTCAAACTGCAGCTTTCGTTTCAAGAGTTACCGATAAACAATTCGAAGGAACTGCATCGTTACTAATTACCCCAACTATACCTAATGCAAATTTGCAAATATCCGGTTCAGCTATATCAACACCTTCTGTTTCAATTGCATCGAATCAGGAATATACTTTGTGTTTTGCAGCTTATAGCGAAGGTCCTAGCCGAATTATTCGAGTGTCGATGGGTTCACTTACTTCAAAAATATTTCTTTCCCCGGGTTGGAGCAAACATGTTTTGGGTTGGAAGGAATTAAGTGGAGGTAGCTTGAAAGTCAAATTTGAAGTTGGATCTGAACTTACCAAAGTATGGATTGACCAACTTGGCCTGTTTGCTGGTTCTGCCGATCTATTTCGTCGCGATTTCGATAATGGAATTATTTTGGCCAATGCAAGTTTTTCTCCAAAAACATTTATATTAGAGAAACCTTATCAACGTATTTTGGGGAATTTGGATGCAACAGTAAATAATGGGCAGGTTGTTACCGAAGTTACTATTCCGGCACATGATGGACTTTTTTTAATTAAAACAGCTGCTACGGATATTGAAAAAACGAAAGAATTTCAAATTTCAGTTTCGCCAAACCCGATTACTGATATGCTTTCGTTGAACATTCCTGAAGGTGTTAATGAATTAAAAATATTTGATTTGATGGGTAAAGCAATTTATCAATTTAATTTATCAAATCAGAAAAACATTACAGTAGATCTGTCAGACAAACAGTCAGGTGCTTATATTTTGAAATTATCAGGTAATCATATAAACTATCAGAAGAAAATTATTAAAAAATAATGTCCCCATGCTCGCCTTAGTGTGTTGAGTAATATAAATATTTTTATTATTTTGCCAACGCAAATTTGTTTGTTGAAAATGGTTCACAAATTGACAATGATATTAGGGCTAACACCCATTGTCAGAGTTATTAAGCAGCATAGCTGCGATATCTTTGTAGAACAAAGAATGTAAAAATGATATTGAGGGGCGTAGCCCTGATATCCTTTTATTTTCGATTGATGGCAAAATGCTTTACCATGCACATTTTACGGATGTAAACAAGCACCAGATACTCGTATCACAATTTGGGCAAGGCATTAATCTTTGCCGCATAAATAACGGAACAGAAATACAAACCATCAAATTCTTTAAAAAATTAACAATGGCACAATGTAGAGACGGGGCGCGCCCCGCCTTTACGTGCAACCATAAAATATTATACAATCATGAAAAAAATATTTCTAACATTAGCAGCTTTCATTTTTCCCGCAGCCCTGCTTCAAGCGCAAACCGACACCATGTATGTAATGAAAGGTGGTGTGATAATCAACAAACAATCAATTAAGAAAACCGGTGTGGACAGCATTATCTTTTACAAACCGGTAATAGCTACTCCGGGTGCCGATATTCAGACTGCGCATATTATGGGTGGCATGTTTATAATGGGCAGCCCTGTAACCGAAGTAAACCGAGAAACCAACGAAACTCAGTTTGCCGTTACTCTTAGTAGCTTCCGTATGAGTAAGTACGAGATAACGAATGCGCAGTATGCCGCCTTTTTGAATGCCAAAAGTATTGGTAGCGATGGTAAGTATGCAGCAGGTGCATATCCAACGCAGGTTTTGATTTATGCCAGAAGTGATACTTACGACTTTGGTTTACATTACAGTGGCAGCCAATGGGTACCAGTAGTAGGTTACGAAAATGCTCCGGTGAATAGAGTAACTTGGTATGGCGCAACTGAGTTTGCTACTAACGTAGGTGGTACTTTGCCTAACGAAGCCCAATGGGAATATGCCTGCCGAGCAGGTACTACCACGCCCTTTAGTACCGGTAACTGCTTAACGAATTTGCAAGCCAATTATAGGTGGTCGTCACCTTACTGCACTTGTACCAATACAATTACTACACCATTAAGCAAAACCCAAACGGTAGGTACTAATCCTGCCAATGCCTACGGTCTTTACGATATGCACGGGAATGTGTGGGAATGGTGCGCCGACTGTTACGGCACTTATCCTACCACTGCTCAGAACAACCCTACAGGTGCTACAACGGGCTCGTACCGCGTGATTCGTGGTGGCAGTTGGAACGAATACGCTCGGTATTGCCGCTGAGCTATTCGCACTGACAACACCCCGATCAGCAACGGCTTCACTTTAGGGTTCCGGGTGGTGTTCGTCCCATAGTTCACAGGGCTTTGAGCTAAAAAAAAGAAAAAAACCTCACCCCTCACCCATCTCCTTGAGGAGAGGGGAAAAGGAAAAACCATTCGCCTGCGAGGGAGGCGGTTCTCGAGCGAAGCTGAGAGAGACGACCGAAGCAAGCGCAAGGGGTTTTTAATATAAGTGATAGTCTCACTAAAAGTGAGGCTATCACTTAAAGAATTATTATTTAACCGCGAAGCGGTCGATTTTTATTTTTCAGAAAAATGCAGATACAGATTTTTAATATTTCGCTAACCGATGGAGGTGAAGGTTTGACGGAAATGAACCGTTGGGCGAATACTCTTTGACTTCGTCAGGTAGGTAGCAAGTCTCCTAGCTTGCATATTTGAATGTAATAAATATTAAAAGTAGGTTGAGCCATGGGTTCAGTGTGTAGTTCGAGATTTTTTTTTACTATGGCGAGTGGGTGGTTATTTGTCGGTATAATGTCCTAAATATTGATAAAATACTATTATTTCAGCTTCATTGCTCATATCATATAAATATCCAGGTTCAATAGCATAAACAATACGATCTTTTTTTGTTAATTCTCTTGACCATAAATCAATATCGGAATACTTTAATTGTTCAGGCTTTCCAATAGCATCTAAATCAAGCTGACTTTCAATGATACTTTCTACTATATCCTTTAATCGTTTTTTAGTAGAACCGTCCATTGATTTAATTTTTTGTTTATCCTTTAATGCTGTGCGCGTTTCGAAATATTCCATTACCAAAAATTTTCTAAATTACCACGAGTATAATTACCTGATTTAGCTTCATCAATACTACGTTTCAGTTTGGATGTAAGTTTTATGTTATTTACATCAACTCCAACTCCCTTTAAAATTGGATTAAATAATTCGCCATGTTTACGCAAATCAATACGGGCAAATCGTGCGTTGCCGCGTTCGTCCTTTTCTATTGTAATGCCTGCTATTCGTGCCATGATAAAGCTATTTTTGTTAAATTATTAATTATAAATTCAGAGTTGCAAATATACAATCATTTTTTGGTTTTTATTCCAAAATAACTACAAAATTCATCTTGACCGAGCGTAGGATGTAGACTTACGCTCAGTTTGCATTGCGAAGTTGTAAGCGATGGCGAGCGAGGGAGTATTTATGTTGTATAACACATTTTTTTCTGTCCACAAATTGTATATAATATTACTTACAAATTAAAATTGATAGATAAAAATGAGAATAGTAATTATATATATTTTTTTGGTATTATTTATTTGTAATAAAGCGTATTCACAACTAATACCCCAACATTTTGTTTTCTCAAATAAAATTCCGAAAAAGTTTGATGCTCAACGATTAAACCGAATCGATACAGTATTCAAAAAATTAGTGGACACGGGTGTACTTCCTCATACTGTAACGTTTATTGCTAATGATGGAAAAGTTATTCATAACAAAGCCTATGGTTGGAGGAACATTGAAAATAAGACAGCATGTACAACATCGGATATTTTCAGAATGGCTTCGCAAACCAAAGCAATTGCAGTTGCTGCCTTAATGACCTATTTTGAAGAAGGAAAATTTTTGCTCGACGAACCTGTAAAAAAATATATTCCTGAATTTGGAAATCCTCAGGTTGTAGTTTCATTTAATGCTGCAGACACGACCTTTGTAACTCACCTTGCAAAATCTGATATTACAATCCGGCAATTACTTACACATACTTCCGGAATCACTTATGGAAACGCAAATTCGCGTAAATTTTACGAAAAAATAGGTATACCGACAGGGTCGTTATTAACCAATGAGCCCAAAACGCTTGGAGAAGTTGTTAAACTTTTAGCTAAATGCCCTCTGGAATTTGACCCAGGTGAGAAATTTACTTACGGAATGGGTATCGATGTTATTGGTTATCTCACCGAAATTATTTCAGGCAAAACAATAGATAAAGTACTCAAAGAAAGAATATTTAATCCGCTTGGAATGAATGAAACACGGTTTGTACTGAATCAACAAAAAATGAATCGTATGGTAACTTTATATCAAAATGATCAAGATTTGAATTTAAAAGTAAATCCTAATAGAACATTTCAAAGTTATTCGTATGCAGGTGCACAAACATTTTTCAGTACTGGTGGTGGTTTATGTGGCACTATTCAGGATTATGCTAAGTTTCTACAAATGATACTTAATGGTGGTGAATTTAACGGACATCGGATTTTAAGTAGAAAGACGATAGAAATGTTACATAAAAATCAGGTAGGCGATAAGCGAGGTGAAGCAGGATTTGGATTAGCATTTGAAATATATCGTAAAGAATATAGTTATCGAACCATGATTTCGGAGGGCGCTTTGCATTGGGGAGGCATGTTTGGAACCGATTATATTATCGACCCGAAGGAAAATATGATTTTACTTGTTTATGCAAATATGATGCCTAATCAAACAGGTGTAAATTATTATAACTTGTTTTATAATCTTGTTTATCAATCAATTAATTAAGTATATTTTTTTGAAAAAACATTAACTTAACATGAAATCAATGCATTATCAAAATCTAAAATCATTTATTTTACTTATTATTGGAATATTTATTTCCATCATTTTTGTTTCAGCTCAAAAATTAGATTGGTTGGAAGACCAGCCTCCTGTAAATTCTGTTACCAGGGTCGAAAAAAATAAGCTCTCGGCTAATCAAACTTACCCAAGACGCAGCATTGGCACTTTAAAGAACTCGAGCCTTTCACCAGATGCAATGGCTTGTTTCGATATTGTTTGTGCAAAACTATTTGTTGCCAAAAAAGTGGAAAGTGCGCGGGCTTTCAATCCCAACCTCAGCTATCTGCGAGAATTTAGTCCGCAAGCTTATCAGGGTGCCAGCGATACTCCTAATATGCAGGGTAACGGGTATCCATTTAATACCACGGGTCCGGCAACTGCCAATAATCAGATTTTTGCAGGACATTGGGCTTATAAGGCATATACAAAACTGACTAACGGAATTGGTGTCGAAGAAAATATAGTAATAAATGTGGAAAACAAAGCTAATATTTTAGACGGTGAATCCTATTGTGTAATCAGACCTGTAGATTCGTGGGAAAATGCTGAACATGTAAAGATTACAAAAGCAGGTTCAATTATCACCATTACAATGCGAGGGTATAAGAGCGAAGCACGTTCATGGCCATCGGGCTCAATCATTGCCCAACATCAACTCGGAAATGGCACCGGAAATTTGAACTGGGTTTATAACCATTCTACTAAGGCTCCAAAAGATAAAAACGGAAAAAGAGCGCACGAGGCATTCTCTGATTGGTTGTCGGTTAATTTCGACAAAGATGAATTCGGGAAACAATCAACTATCGATGTAGATGGTATACTTTACGATGCTGATCCATTTGCATTTATTGATGGAGGTAGCATTAAAACAAGAAACGCTGACCTTGATAATGACGGAACTCCCGATTGGGGTTATGACGAGCTGGGTAATAATCATTGGGGTAAAGGATTGGAATTGTTTTACAGTAATGTGCGTAAAGGACTTGATAAACGTGGTTTGACAAATGCTGTTATATTGGGTGGTGTTGCAGAATCTTATGGGGTTCTTTCGAACAATGGAACACAAATGGAAGCAGCTTGGTCGCATCAATTTGGCGAAAATGGTGTAAAAGCTCAAAATTATAATTACAAAGGATTTTATATAAGTGGTATGAAAGCTCAAACCGGACATGGTGTTATCGTACCAAGGGTTACTGATGTTCAGGGAAAAGAAGCAAGTGCCATTTATCCGGGCAAATCTGGTGAAAAACGTAATTCTCCTGTTCGATTTTCGTATGCTATGACCATGATGTTTGATGGTGCATGGTTTAGTAATCAAAATGGATTTGATGATGCCTTCCATTATTTCGACGAAGATGCTGTTTATACCCAACAAGGTGAAAATTACGGAAAATCAGTACTTAAAGCAAATACTAAAGATATTCTAGCAAATAATAAATGGTTGGGAAAAGCTTTAGGTCAGTATAAACGCATATACGATAGAGCTAATTTTACTTCGGATAAAAATTTAATTCCTAATGGAAATTTTGAAGCATCAATTGGTACTTCGTGGAAAAGTGAAAAGGCTACAGCAAAGCAGGTTTCTGATATTAAATACGAAGGCAAATATTCGCTTTTAATCGAACCTCAAATACCTAACAATCAATTCCATTTAGAAGGAGCTTCGGTTTCAGGTCCTTCGGTTGAGTTAAAAGCAAATCAGGAGTACACTTTGTGTTTCAGTGTTCAGAATAAAAATCCCGAACGCATTATTAAAGTTAAATTGGGTTCCTTTTCACAGAAGATATTTGCCACACCAGGTTGGAGTAAACATGTATTAAACTGGAAAGAGAAATCGGGTGGAAATCCTGAAATTACCTTCGAAATTGGTGGAGAATTAACAAAAATCAGTGTGGATCAATTGTATTTGTTTGCTGGAACAGCCGATATGTTTCGACGCGATTTCGAAAACGGAATTATTCTTGCCAATGCAAGTGCTACACCTCAAACAATTAAATTAGAAAAGAGTTACCAACGTATTCAAGGAAATCTTGATACTTCAGCGAATAATGGACAAACTGTTACCGAAGTTACTATTCCGGCTCATGATGGTTTGTTTTTGATTAATGCATCTGGTAAAGGTAATCCCAAAACCAAATAGATTTAATTTTAGTAGTACTAATATATAAAATAAATACCATTATGTTAACAATAAATTCGAAGCAAATACGAAGAATTATCACATTGACTATTGCTATTTTTATATTTTCAACTGTTTTTTCCCAAAATCGTCCACCTGAAGTTCCGGCAGATGATCCGTATTTCAAACTTGGTTATTTGGATGTACGACTTTTTGGTGCCGATAATACAGGAACAACGGTATGTACTAATAATATCAGGAATGCTTTACTTGCTTCACAAAAATACAAATTAGCATGTTATTTTCCATCAGGCACTTACCTTGTGGATGATACCATAACAGCAAAAATACCTGTATATCAAAGTGGACAAAACTGGTTAAGCGAAAGACGTAAAGCTGTACATATAGTTGGAGCTGAAAATCCCAGACCGGTTATTAAATTGGTTGCGGGCGCTACCGGCTACGAAAACGGAAAGATTAAACCAATTTTTTGGCTTTGGGGACAAATGAGAGATGGAGCCAATGCCGGAAGTACAAATCCCGAAATGGACCAGTCCAATATCAACTTTAATATGGTGATAAGAGGTCTTAATTTTGACTTGAGTGAAAATCCGGGAGCTGTTGCAATACGCTTTGCAGGGGCACAATGTTGCACTATTGAGGATATTAAAGTAAATGCTAAACATGCCTACGCCGGCTTTTTTAATTGTGTAGGGCAGGGTGGGGGAAACTACAATATTGAAGTGGAAGGAGGAAAATATGCCTGGTACTTCAATGATACTTATGATGCTGCTTACGTTATTTTGGCAGGTATTAAATGCAAAGATCAGGAAATTTCAGTAATAAGAAATGGGCAATGTGCTTCCCCTATTTTGATTTCTGGATTTCACCTCGAGTTGAATAATATACCTATTATCAACAAGTTCCCTACCAGAGGTGGAATTACAATGATTGATGGTATGATTGACAATATCAGGGCACTTCCGGTCGCTAATGTATTGCCTGTGCCGGGTTTAAATCTTTACATGAAAAATGTTTACTTACGAAATTGTGAAAAAGTTATATTAGACAATACAGCTACTGCATTAACACCTAATAAATGGAATGAAATCAAGGAGTTAAAATATTTAGGTAATTCGAGTGAGAGTTTAATAAATGGCGAATTATCAACAGCCGTTTCCACAAAAATGGAATTAGGATCAGGGGAAACTCCTACACCCATTGAGCTAATCAGGAAACACACTTGGGACTCTGAATTATTCCTGTCGGTAGGGATGCGTAATGATGCTGATTTTGTGAATGTTAAAGATCCTGATAAAATGACCGGAGCACCGGGAATAGCCAAAGGAGATGGAACAACAAACGATACCAAAGCATTGCAATGGGCAATCGATCATTACAATAAGGTATTCGTTCCAACAGGAACATATCAGATTGATTCAACGCTTTTTCTTAGGAGTAAAACTCAATTAATTGGATCAGGTAAAGTTTTCTCGATTATTCAACCAATGAATACCTGGAAGACTTCTTCTCCAAAGACATTAATTAAAACGAATGATGATATAAATGCCACAACCAATTTATCATTTATTGGACTTCAAACCAATCCACTTATTCACAAGGATATGGTTAGAATTACATGGCAATGTGGTTCCAATTCAATGATTAGAGATCTTTTTGTAGGCGCATCGGAAAGAGCAGGCTCCTCGAGTCTTGATCATCAGATATTAAAATTTTCAGGCCCAACTACAGGAGGACGAATCTATGCTTTTGCTTCGGAAAACGGTTTATTAACAGGAATAACCGAGAATCCGGCATATAGAGAAATCTTGGTTGAAAATACCACTCAACCGCTTCGGTTTTATGGGCTCAATACCGAAAGGATTTCGAGTGGCGTTCAGGTTGAGATACGCAACTCTTCGAATGTTGAATTTCACTATTTTAAATCGGAAGCAACGGTTGGAGATGAGTCAAGCTCACCATTACTCATTAATAACTCTAATAATATCAGACTTTATTGCATGGCTGGAAAAATTGATTTGAAAGCAGGTATGGCTATAATAAGGGTGGAAGGAAATTGCAACAATATTTTGGCTACCTGTGTCAAAAATGTAAAAGATATTGATACCTATTATATTGTTAAAGAGATATTTAACTCAGTAACTAAAACAACTTCGGCTGCTAAAAATCTGGGTCTGTTTTACAGAAATGCAAGCAGTGTACCTGCTCCATCTGGTAATTCATCTCAATCGTTTTGCAAAGAAACTTTACCCACAATAGCTAATTTAGTTGCCAATGGTAGCAAAATTAAATGGTATGAAAATGCCGTTGGAGGCGATACAATTACATCTACAACTGCTCTCGTTTCGGGAAAATATTATTTTGCAAGCCAAACTATAGGCAGTATCGAAAGTGTCGAAAGATTGTTTGTTGTGGCTTCATTAAATCATTGCACAGGAATAACAGAATTAAATCAGGCATTTTCATACTTTATAGAAAATAACGAAATTATTATCATTGGTTCTTTTAATTCAGATGCTACAGCAAGCTTATTTGATCTTCAGGGGCGGATTGTGACAATGTTACCATTATCAAAAAGGATTTCAAATTCAATTTCTATTAAGGGGTTAAAGTCAGGAATTTATATTTTGAAAGTTATGGATAAAACAGATATACAGACAACTAAATTGTATATTAATAATTAACAGTTTATGAAAAAATCAAATTTATTAAAAAATGTATTTTTTTTTGTGATGTATGTTTCTTTCGCAACAATGGCTTTTGCACAAACTCAAAACGAAGAAGGTTTTGCTCCAACTCCAGTTAGTCCTGTTAAAGAACTTGAGTTTTTAGGATGGAATTATGAAACAATTGGTTTTACACTTAATCCTTCCGAACAGGTGTTTATTCAGTTTAGGAATAATCAGGATAGTCCAACCAATCTGCCCTTAAACTGGTCACTTCAAACCTATACCGGCACTAAACTCACATCGGGTGAATCGACTTTGGTAATAAATCCCGGACAAACTGTTTCACTTCCGATTGAAGTTCCTGCCGAAATGAATGATGGCGCCTACAAAATTATTATTAATGCCAAACACAAAGCGTTTGCACGTGCTATTTCATTTCATTTCGATTATCGAAAACCACAGAAGCATGAAAATCTGAATATCCGTTTGGTTTCGTTTATCGAAAATATGGATTCGGAAGGTTGGGTAAGAATGATGATGGGTTCATTGGCAAAATATGCCGATATTCGTCACGACTTTCCTGAAAACCCAAAAGATGCCGATGCAGTTGTGGTTATAGCCGAAGCGCTGGATGCGTTTAATCCAAGATTGACAAAACTTCAAAATTATGTCAGGGAGGGTGGAGTTATGATAATTTTCGGACAGCCGGCACCGGTGCTTTCTGCTATGCTTCCTGTAACTTCACCAGGGTCAAATTATGTGAATGATCGATTGAAATACTTTGAAAACCCTCAAACCCTTAAAACATTATCAGAAGGTCCGTGGCAAAATTTTTATCCGCAAAACGGTCCTTTACATTACGGTATGAAAGTAGTAGCCAAACCAAATTCAAAGGTATTAGCCGAATGGTTTGACCCTTTATTTCCCGACAAAAAAGGGACGCCTGCTGTTGTAAAGGGCACTTATGGTAAAGGAAAAGTTATTTATGTTGGTACAGGTTCAGGTCAGGTGTGGCAGCATAATACGTCTATGGACGGAATTGATGAACTAGCTCTCAGGCTACTTTTAAATGAAATTGGTGGTGAAAATCTGGTTTTATCCATGATGAATCAGGCAAAATTAATTCAATCGGAAAAGGATGCTGCGGAAATTATAACGCGTGATTTGGTATTGTCTGATATGAAAGTAAAGAAACCCAATGATTTTGTTGTTGTTAATAATAATAATACCGGTCGGTTTGGTTGGACAGTTGACGAAGGTTTATTGATAGATAATATGAGCGAAAATGGTACGGTATCGCCCTTGGGTACACGTGATTGGAAAATAAGAGGAGGTGCCACCTTACAAATGGAGCGTCAGTTGGTTTATAACATAAAACCTACAAAAACAAGTGCTGAACCGATTTCTGGAAATATTTCTCAAAACTGGTTTTCCAAAACCATTGAATGGAAATATCCGATGGATAATATTATTACTTCGACAGTTTCGGTAGGATCTCCAGCCATATTGTGGGAAGGTAAATTAAAAGATATATCGTTGAATATTAATAATTATACACATGTTTCTTTTATTTCAGGTAAAGGAATAAAAGTAATTGCAAAAGGCGATATCCTCCAACCTGATGAAATGAAAGAAAATTGGGTTTTAGTTTTCAACACAAACAAAGAAGTACAGGATATGCCATTGTTAGTGGTGTTCACGCGTAAACCAAAAACAATCGGATTGAATCAGGGCATCGAATTTACATTCGGCAACGAAGGTTTTGGTGCTTTATTTTCAAGTCGTATTTGGGGTATTCAACGACTTTCGCCAGGCGAAACTACAAATTGGCTTGCTACATTTCCGGAGAAAGCAGGCGAAACTACAAATTGGCTTGCTACATTTCCGGAGAAAGCAATAACCGATGCCAGAAGGTGGAGTCAGGTTTTTCTCAACTATCCGGTAAATTGTGATGAAATTGGATGGGTCGAAGGCGAAAATGTTTTATTAGCCGATCGCTTTAGTTTCAAAAAATTTAATTCTGAATGGAAAACGAAAGCAAAAGAAATGATATGTTTGCCGCCGGTATTTTTTCTGGCAAAAAATGCAGGTGCTCCTGTGAAATTGCCCGAAGGACTCATTGAAATGAATTGTAATACCAAATATGGGCCATTGTTTGCCTTAAATGGTTCTTCCTCTTTAACAAAAATTCCTGTTCCGCTTACCGACCACAGGGCTATTGTTCCGGTCGATGGCAGGATGAAAGTTCAAAAAGAAATAGATCATTTAATATCCGGATTATATCCGAAAAGCCTTCAATATTCGGATAACAGTGTCCGTAACGAAGGCCCTGGTAGCTTGCAAGCCGATTTGATACCTTATGATTTGTCGCGCGCAGTACCTTATTACGAAGCTCCCAGTATTGATTTGTACAAATGGTGGTATACCTTCAATGCCACTCAGGTACGTCAGGTGTATGGCGATTCGGCCAGACAAGTCATGGACAATTACCATCGGACAAGGTATCTCGAAACATTAAACTTTTATTCGCATAAATCATTTGTTGCACAAAAGCGGGAACCCTATACCCTTGTTGAATACCCAATCACATTTGTTTGGCCTACTCAAACTCAGTTTGGATTCAGAAATTTTAACGATGCCAACGAAGCCGCGGGTCATAATGCTTATTGTTTAGCAAATTATGCTCGTTATTATGGTGATTGGACAACCCTGAAAGCAAACTGGAATTTACTCCGTTACATGCACGATCCGCTTTCTAAATACAACGATTGGGCGGTAATGTCTTCCGGTTCGAATGAATATTGGGCTACATCAGGATTAGACATGCTTAATAGTGAAACATTCGGGAGTTTAGCTTACGCTTATTCGGCTGAGCTTACAGGCAATCAAAAAGATGTTGTTTTGGGAAAAGTATTAGGTGTAAGGAGTCTTATACCAACCGTAGCCCGGTTCGACCTACAAAACTACCTCACTTCAATAAGCCGCGAAGGTGATGCATGGCGGGGTTTCAAAGGTTTCTATCATTTCAGCGAAAGCGGATTACAACTCTCCAAAAATAAGATGGGCAGCATTGGTATGCTCGATACTTCCAAAGGAACATATCATGAATTGGCACTTGCCTATAAAATGTGGTCGGGGCAACGAATGAATAATGAGCAAATTGCGTTGGCAGGTGGTTGCAATCGTCCTGCTCGGTCAGCTGGTCCCGATGTAACTCAACGGCTTTTCCTGGGTTGGAATATTGATAGTATATCTGCCAATATCCTTAATAAAAACCGGATTATTGATTATAATAAAGTTCCAAGATGGCAGGAATCAACCAGCTTGTATGATTTAGCCATTTTATGTGTGGGTGATATACCGCTATTCCTTTCGGAATGGGCACCTGCCGAACTTCTTGACGGCAATTACAATGCTGAAATACAAATTATGAAGCTTTCTTTCAGGTCGGCTCTCAACGAAAAATATACTGTTCGTATCTACTCACAATATCAACCCGATGAACTTAAAATAAATAATGTAAAAAATGCTGATTCTTTCAAATACGATTCTAAAAACGGATGGTTAGAAATCTATCTGAAAGGTGTTGAAACAAATGATATTGAAATTAAATTTGGTAAAAAAGTTGCTCCATTGCATCCCTATTTTACAAAAATTGACCAATAATAACCCAAAGTTTAGTGTTCATATAGAGTGATAAGTAATATGAACTAATTATTGATATGTTTTATGTAATTAATGACCATCTAAACAGTCTTGTAACGCGTAACTAAATACTTGTAACTACGTAATTCAGTTTTTAATAATTAATTTAAATATAAATCATGAACCACCCATCTACAGTATTAAAACTCCTGTTTTCTTCAAGTATTATAGTGCAGAATTCTTTTCCGGCATTATCTCGCGAACAACAGGAAAAGCGACCTAATATTCTTCTTATTTTGACTGACGATCAGGGTTATGGTGACCTCAGATGTCATGGAAATGAAAAAGTCAGCACTCCTGTACTTGATAAACTAGCTTCTCAATCTCTAAGATTTGATCGATTTATGGTCTGTCCCTATAGTAGCTTTAGTCGTGCAAGTTTGCTGACAGGGCGATACCCACTAAGAACAGGTGTGTTGTCGGTAACTCGGGGGCTCGAGTTTGCTCGTCCCGAAGAAGTAACAATTGCAGAAGTTCTCAAAAAGGCAGACTATGCAACCGGTTGTTTTGGAAAATGGCATATAGGCGAACATTTTCCCAGCACTCCGAACGGACAAGGCTTTGATGAATTTTTTGGCATACCACAGGGGCATGCCAACTTTTATTTCGATCCTCAATTGAATCATAATGGCAAACAGGTTCAAACCAAAGGCTTTATAACAGATATACTGACCGATTCCACACTTTCATTCATTGAGAAGCACCAATCAGAACCATTTTTCTGTTATGTTCCTTTTAATGCACCTCATTCACCATTTCAAGTGCCGGATCGTTACTTCGACAAGTACACTGCAATGGGGCTGGATGGCAGAAATGCTTCAATATATGGTATGGTTGAAAATGTGGATGAAAATATTGGTCGTCTATTAGCAAAACTCGATGAGCTCTCACTTTCAGAAAATACCATAGTGATTTTTTTAACTGATAATGGTGCGGAAGGAGATGTTGGCAGTCGATATAACGCGGGAATGCGTGGTATGAAAGGAAGCGTACATGAAGGCGGAATGCGTGTTCCCTTTTTTATCCGTTGGCCTGGAAAAATAAAGCCGAAAACGGTTGACCGTATAGGAGCTCATGTTGATTTGCTTCCCACTATTGCCGAACTATGTGGTATTAAAAAACTGAAAACGCTACCTTTGGACGGTCGTAGTTTAGTCCCGTTATTTGATGGATCTGAACCTAATTGGCCTGATAGACTGATATTTGCCCGTTCGGCAGGTTGGAAAAAAATGGTTGAATACAAAGATTCCTTAATCACCAATATTGAGCCTTATGGTGGAACAGTGAGAACGCAAAGATGGCGTGCTGTAAACGAGGGAAAAGGTTGGCAGCTCTATGACATGCAAAATGACCGGTCTGAGTCCAAAGATTTAGCTAAAACCTTTCCCGATACTTTGAGTAAGCTAAGTAATGCGTATGATGAATGGTTTGTTGATGTAACCAAGAAACCAATTTCCCGACCACTCATTCCTGTAGGATACAAGGGGCATCCTGACGTTGAGTTGCCTGCACCAGAGGCTTTTTTCACAAAAGGTATAAGTTGGTATAACAAATATGGCTTTGCCTATGACTGGTTAACAGGCTGGAAATCAAAAGATGATTTAATCTGGTGGAACATCAATGTGGTTAAATCGGGTTATTACAATGTTTCTATTGATTATACTTGCTCGGATGCAGCGGTTGGTACTAAATTACAAGTGAAAGCAGGAAAGTCAGTTACAGAAAGTAATTTAATGAACTCTTATAATCCTGAGCCACTGATGCGTCCCCGTAGAGAAAATACTGTTTGGTATACGCAAACATTCAAAAACCAGTCACTTGGCAAACTATACCTTAAAAAAGGTAACCAACGAGTATCAATTCAGGCTCTCACCAATAAGGTTAGTCCAATCTGTGAATTGAAATCAATTTTATTACAAAAGGTTGAAAAGTAGGAACAAAATGAAAATGATTTTTAATACCAAAAAGATATAATCAGAAAGATATTAAATAAAGATTAAAAATAAATTTATGAGAATTACTAAAACAATTACGATTGTGTTACTTTTTATAAGCTCACAAATTGTGTTTGCTCAACGAAAAGAAATTAGTTTAAACGGAATATGGAAAATTGTAAAAACAGATACAGCTTCCAATGTTCCAACAGAATTTAAATCAAAAATTTGTGTTCCGGGTTTGGTTGATTTGGCAAATCCGGCTATCGATCAAATTCCTGATTTTGCATGGCAATCGCTTGAATTGGCAGTAGCCGCTACAGACCAGGCTCACGCATCCACAGATAAAGCTGTTCAATCCGTACCCACAGATGAAAGTTGGTATTACAACGATGCTGTTTATTGGTACAAACGTAGTTTTACTATCAATGAACCAATTAGGGATGTCGCTTTGCTAAAAATAAATAAAGCAATGTATCACACAAGGGTTTATTTGAATGGTAAATTTATTGGCGAAAACTATTATAACTTTACACCTACACTAATTAATATTTTACCATATCTGAAACCGATTAACCAAGAAAACGAATTGATAATTTCTGTGGGATGCCGCAACAATTTACCTAATACAGTTATCAGAGGCGATGATTTTGAGAAGTATTTTTTCACGCCAGGCATCTATGATGATGTAAATATTATACTATCGGGGAAACCTTATCTTCAAAATATTCAGACCGCTCCCGATATCGCAAATGGGAAACTTCGGGTAGATGCAGAAGTAATTCAGCACAAAGGTAAACGATTTAACCTGACTTATACTGTAACAGAACATATTTCAGGGAAAAAAATAACCGGCAATGTTTTGTCAAAATTAAAGCCGAAAAATGGCGAAATGTACAAAGTTGATTTCACAATTCCTATGCCCGACTTTAAAATGTGGTCGCCCGAAAATCCATTTCTGTACGATTTGAATCTTTCAACAGGTAACGACAACAAAAAAACCACCTTTGGAATGCGAAATTTTGCTGCTCAAAAAGGTGGAACTGTTGGCTTGAATGATAAGACTTATTATTTACGCGGCACCAATATTTGTATGTTTCGTTTTTTTGAAGATGCTGAACGGGGAATGCTTCCCTGGAATCGTGAGTGGGCAAAAAAACTCTTGTTGTTGTATAAGGATATGCATTGGAACAGTATGCGTTACACCATTGGACCTCCTCCAGAGCTTTGGTATGACCTTGCCGATAGTATCGGATTCCTGATTCAGGATGAATATCCTATTTGGAAAAGTCATGTGCCGAAACCTGATGGGGTAACTTCGGAGTCATTAGCCAAAGAATACGAAGCTTGGATGCGCGAAAAATGGAATCATGCCAGTATCGTAGTTTGGGACGGACAGAATGAATCGGTTTACGATACTACTGCTATTGCTATCAATAAAGTAAGAGGATTAGATTTATCGAACCGCCCTTGGGATAATGGTTGGGCAAAACCTGCATCGGAATCAGATATAATGGAAGGTCATAAATACTTTTTCTATCCCTATTATTCGGGATTCAAAAACAACAAGCCGGTTGCAATTAAGGAAGGATTGCTAAAGGATATATTTAAAAATCCAGTGGGACAAAGCGGTCCGTATATGAACAAGGTTCCTAAAGGCTATAGCTATCCAAATCCGGTTATCATGAACGAATATACCTGGATGTGGCTTAACCGCGATGGTTCGCCCACCACAGTTTCCGAATCGATTTATAAAAACTTGTTTCCTGAAGCCAAAACGCATGAAAAAAGGTTTAAGGCTTTTGCTCAGGTACTTGGAATGGAAACAGAGTATTGGCGTTCGCATCGGTTATTTGCAGGGGTTCAATATTTTTCAGCTTTATCGTATTCAAGGGCACTTGCTCTAAAAGGAATAACATCTGATAATTTCAAAGATGTGAAAAATCTTGTTTTTGAACCTTATTTTTATAAATACCTACGTCCTGCATTTAACCCTGTTGGAATCATGCTCAATTTTTGGGATGAAAAATTACCGTTTGGAAGCACTGTAAGCATACCTGTTAATTTGATTAATGACACTTATAACCTTTGGAAAGGCGAACTTCAATTAAGTATAATCAACGAAAAAGGTATTGCTGTAAATGTTCAGAAAGTGTCGGTTAATTTGCCCGACCTTGGGAAAGAAACCTACAATTTTGAAGTGAAATTTCCGGAAGAAAAAGGTCAATACTCAGTAGTTGGCGAAATCATTTATCAAAACGAAAAGGTGCAAAGCATCAGGGAATTGAAGCTTGAATAAATAAAACATAATTTAATTATTAATTAAATACTTATTTATCAATGAATTATCAAATGTATTTTTTAAATAAAATAATTTAAATGAAACCAATTAAAACCAAAATTTATTTATCATTTATTGCAATACTTCTTGTAATCGGTATTTTAAATGCCAAAGCATTAAATCTGCCTGAAAGCAATCAATCAAAACCCCAATTACATCAGGTAAGTATGGCTGCACCTGATGTCCTGGTTTTCACCGTTCAATCCCAGTGGGTAGAACATGGTAAACAGGTACCTTATGAAAAGCAAGCTGGTGATGAAATCTCCATCCAAATCATGCATCGCTTTATCAAACGCAATGGTAAGACGATTGGAGCACTTGTTGGAAGTGAGGGCAAAATTATGTTCACTCCCGATAAATTGGTTGGTGATACATTGGATATTTTAGTAGCAATGAAAAAAGACAGCTACACCGTAAAAGAAAAAGATACTGAAAAACGTATTGAAATTCAACAAGTTTATCGCAAATCAAAACCCGTTGATTGCGTACGTGCTCCCGGATTGGAAGGCTTTCAGATGGAACACCATCTGATACTAAAATTGAGCAAGCCATTGGAAACAGGCAAAACTTACACAGTTTCATTTAAAGAAAAACTTCTTTCTCAAATTGAGAGCACTTTTACTTTCGACTCAAAAAAACTTTTCAGCGAAGCTGTTCACATAAATCAGGTTGGATTTAGGGGTGATGATCCTTCAAAATTGGCTTTCCTCTCGTTTTGGATGGGCGATGGTGGTAATTTAAGCTATCCTGCTGATAAAACTTTTAGTTTGATTGATGTTAAAACAGGTAATGTAGCTTTTTCAGGAAAAACAAGACTACTTAAAAACGCTAACTACGATGGCAATAAAACTAAAGCCGACATTTTCGAACTTGATTTTTCAGGTTTCACTACAAAAGGAAATTACCGCGTAAGTGTCGAAGGTGTGGGTTGCTCTTATCCTTTCGAAATTAGTGATGATGCATGGAAAAATGCTTTTGTTAAATCAATGCGTGGTCTTTATTGCCAACGAAGTGGTATTGAATTAGGTCCACCCTATACCAATTTTATTCGTCCGCGTTCGTTCCATCCTGCAGATGGAGTAAAAGTCTATATTTCGGAACCTGTAAAGCCTGGTGAAGATCCTTCCATTAGGATACTAACACCTGAACAGAAGGCTGTATTACTCACATATAAACCAAGCAGAGGCGGATTTCAAAACCTGCAAAAGAACCTTACTAACCAGATTTTACCAAATGCCTGGGGCGGTTATATGGATGCCGGAGATTTTGACCGGAGACCTGATCATGCCTTGTTGCCGATGTTTTTGTTCGACTTAGCCGAGATGTTCCCTGCTACTTATTCAAAATGGAATTTCAACATTCCAGAATCGAAGGATAATATTCCTGATTTGGTCAATGAAGCACTTTGGGAAGTGGACTTTCTACGACGATTACAACAAGCCGATGGAAGCGTTTATGGAGGAATTAATTCCGGAGAACATCCTCGCAGGGGTGAGTGTAGCTGGCAGGAGTCCCTACCAATCATGGTATTTGGCAGAACAAGAGAGGTAGCATATCATTATACTGCAATTAGTGCCCGTGCAGCTCTTTGGTTTAAAAATAATCAATCGCCTGAAATTTCTAAAGGATATATGGAATCTGCCCTGAAAGCCTTTGAATGGGCAGAGAAAGGCATCGGGCCAGCAGTTGATGAAAGAATGGGAATTAATCGCGGGCTTGCTGCTGCTGAATTGTACAGACTTACCGGCGATGAAAAATTCAACACCATTTTTATTGCCAATACCCGATTCTCCAAACCCGATGCCATTTTCTATACAAGTCATTCTGGTGCAAATGCTGATCCGGGAGGCGAAGCAGGATGGACATATTTACTAACCAAACATGCAGGAGTAAACAAAGAAATTCAACAGAATATTATGAACTCACTCATTCGGAGTGCAGATCAGGATATAGAAAAATGCGCGGAATCCGATTTCCATTATTCAGGAGGCAAAATGCGTGAATTGTGGTGGAGTGCACTTAGTTCACCAGGGTCGCATGTACTGTGCCGTGCTCATTACCTGACCGGAAAGAAAGAATATCTTGCGGCAATAGTGAATTCGGCTTTAACCGGAGCTGGTGCAAATCCTGTGAATATGTGTTATGTAACCGGTGTGGGTAGCAATTATCCACAACATCCTTTGCACGAAGATGCTTACAACTCCAATCAGAAAGTTTACGAGGGAATCACTGTAGGAGGACCGATTGATCCACTTCATCCAAAACACACAAATTCTAAAAAAATAATGCAACGACTTTATCCTGAGGGCAAAATATGGCCTGCTACAGAGTCGTATTACGATGTATTTATATATCCGCCTATGAACGAATTTACTGTACATCAAACCATGCAGTCAACCTCTTTTGTTTGGGGATATTTAGCTGGAAGAAAATAATTAAAACCTAAATATTGTTAAAAAGATGAATTAAATAATTTTTAAATATTTATATCCATGAAAATCAGGTGGGAAATGATGTTTATTTTGGTAGTTTTAGCACTATTTATAACGGATATTGCAAATTCCCAAAATATTACCTTGGAAAACGAAAAAGTGAAAATGATTACCGATGGTAAACATATTTCATCTTTGTACGACAAAGTAAGAAATCTTGAACACATTTCTCCTGATTTTATTTCAGCTAATGGAATATTCGGGGCAACTTATTTGAATGCTTCAACATTGGGTGATCCAGTTGTTATCAATGCTAATATACTGAAAGTATCGGTGTTGAATTCATCAGAAACACATGCTGATTTTAGCTTAGAGAATAATACTGTAAAAGCTTTTGTAGGTGTATCACTTGGAGCTTCAGATGCTGAATTTTCATGGACAATAAATGTTGAATTAAAAAATTCAGGTTATTTGCTCAGTCAGGTTGATTTTCCACGATTCAGAACTCCTCAGCAATACAACGATACTGTCAAGCAATTTTTGGAACCATGTGTCGAAGGTCATACGCGATTGCTTTCGCAAGCCATTCAATATTGGAGAGTTTACCCGGGTAGCCAAACGGTTCAGATAGGGATAGTTACATTTCCTATTGCTGGTTTTTCCATGTGGTGCGATGACACTCAGGGAAATGCGAAATCATTCGGGTACTTGACCGGAAATGGTTCAGCAAACTTTGCTGTTCGCCATTTCCTCCCTTTAAATTACAGCAATTGGAACGCAACTTATGCTACCAAAATTACATTACATGGAAAAGATTGGCAGGATGGGGCAGAGGTTTACCGCAATTGGGCAAGCAAACAATTTTGGTGTGCCACCAAGTTGAAAGACCGTAAAGATGTATCCACTCTTTTACACAGTCCTCCTTTAGTAATCAGTACTCAGGTAGATAAAGAAAATCTGAACACTTTAGTTTCGACATTAAAGGACTGGGCTACCAAATTTGAATGTCCTGTTATTTATCGCCCTCTTGGGTGGGAAAAATATGGAAATTGGGTGGGTTCTGATTATTTTCCAACAAAGATTGGTGACGAACAGTTTGTAAAAATCAATGCTGACCTCAAAGATGCTGGAATAACTGTTGCTGGATTTCCAGAACCATATCACTGGGTAAAAGGTCTTACCAATGAGTCGACACAAGTTAATAATGCTCTTTCTGATTATTATGAAACTAACAATGGTTCAGATCTTTGTCGTACTCAAATCGACGGAAAAGTCTGGGAACAAACGAACCAAACCAGATTAACATCATTCCTTTGCCGTGGAACAGATTTTGGGAAGTCTTACTTTCAATCGTTATCAAATAAACTATTCGATATGGGTGTAACTCATATCCATAATGATGCCGACCACATGATTGGATTGGGTGGTCCTTGTTACAATCCTGCACATGGACATACTATTGCTTATGGCAATTGGGAAGCTCAAACTATGAATTCAGTTTTCAGCGAAATCAAGGCAGAAGCAGTACGAAGGGGAAACAAGGATTTTATTCTGTCGAGAGAAAATGGCTCCGAAATTCAAAACATGATACTGACGGGCTATCAAACCCGAAATTTCCATATCATTTCAAGTAGGAAAAATATACTCCCGCTTTTCTTGTATATCTATCACAACTATATTCCAGCAATTTTTGGATTAGTAACTGCTAATGCCAAAAGAAATACACAATTGGCGGCATTAATTGTGTATGGACAGGTTCCAAGTATTGCGTTTTGGAATACCTACGCTTCGTCACCTACAACAAGTATTACAGATCAGATTTCGGTTGATGTGTTGAAAGATTATTACGATGTGATGAAAACCCATGGAAAAGACTTCTTACTTTATGGAAGTTTGCTAAAGCCGGCTGTACAATCGGCTCCGGGAGCTTTACACAATACCTGGCAGGACGATGCAGGAAATATCGGGATTTTTGCAGTGGATACCTTAGATTTCCCTACTACAATAAAGGTCAAAATACCAGGTGCAGGTATAAAATACATGAATGTTTATAATGGAAAAACGCTCGTTTCAAGTTCACAAGTTCAGGGAGCCGAAACTTATTCATGGATACTCTCAAAATGGCGGCTATCATCTTTGATTTTTTCCGACTCACCATTGACTTCAATCAAATCTTTTAAAGAGAAGGCTTTTAACCCAATATTCCCTAACCCTGTTACTGATATTCTTAATATTAGTATGAAAGATATTGATAACGAATGGGAAGTGGAGATTTTTGATATGGCAGGAAAAAGTTTGATGAAACAGATGAATAACTATCAATTGGCTATTAATCAACTTGAAAAAGGTTTATATTTTGTTCATGTCAGGACTTTTGGACAAAATTTCGTAGAAAAAATTGTGAAAATATTAATAGAATCTGCTGAAAACACAACCAACATTTAATATAAAATTTGAAGAAATGCGAAAATGTAATAAGGTAATTTGACACCAAAATTCAATTTAAAATTAATAAAAATGACAAACAATATCAATTTTTTTCAATTTCATGGTTCAGGTTTTTTGAAACTAGGGTTTACAATATTTTTTTTCTTGATGTCGATCACAAGTTCCTGTGCGGATACTTATGCAAAGTGGACAGCCAATGAACTTACGCTCGATAATGGGCTTATTAATCGTCAAATCAGTGTTTTAAGTGGTAAAGTGCTTACTAAATCATTGAAAATTAAAACTTCAGATTTGAACTTTAATGGAAGATCAGAAGAGTTTTCTTTCAACATAAATGGAAAGAAATTTTCGGGCTTAGCAGGTTGGAAACTCATTTCAATAACAGAAGCATCTGATAAATATCAGGGGAATGGTGCTACGTTAAGGTTAGAAGGAATCAACGACTTTAGTGGTGTTCAACTGGATGTAACTTATTTGCTTTACCACAATTTACCTGTAATACGCAAGCAAATAACTATTTACAATACTTCCGAAAAAGAAATAATGTTGGAAGAATTGGATGTTGAGAAGCTGATTATGAACTTCAATTATATCGAATCGGTATGTTATGCAAGTTATGGTCGCCAAAAGCATTTAGGAACTTACATTGGCAACTGGGATGATCCTATTCTTGCTGTACACTCGTATCAATACAATGCAGGGATTATTGCAGGTAATGAGTCTCCAGGTGTGTTGAAACGTATAGCTTACAACACCATTCAGAACGACGTCAATATTGGTTTAACTCATACCAACGATCTTTATCCGTTTCGAAAATACATCAAAGCCGGCGAAAAGTGGGCAAGTCCGAAAGCATTTGTTATACCATACAGCAACAACTCTGATCCCTGGAAAATTATGAATACTACGCTGGCTGATTTCGTTCGCCGGCATTTGGGACTTCGCATAAATGAGTTTAAGAACCGACCTCTTGTAGTTTCAAATACCTGGGTGCCTTTTCGTGCTGTAGTAAGCGATACAATGGCTATTAGAGTGGGTAAAGCTGCTGCTGAATGTGGTTTTCAGCTATTTACTATTGATGTGGGCTGGTATTCAGTTGCCGAAGGTGGCAAACCTCAGGAACCTGCATGGAATGGACTTGCCAACATGGGAGACTGGATAGTGGATAAATTTAAATTTCCAAAAGGTCTCGGTACAATGGCTACTGAATACAAAAAAATGGGTCTGAATACCGGATTGTGGATTAGTGTTGGTACTGTTTCAAAAGAAATTGCCAAAGTGTATTTCGACCATCCCGAATGGACAGTAAGAAATGTGAAAGGTGAATCGGCAAACATGCATTCCGGTAAAGCCGATTTGGCCACCATGTGTTTTGGAACCGATTGGAAGGATCATATTGATAATAAAATCTCAGAAATTATCAGAGAAGGGAACCTCAAATATGTTAAACTTGATCTTGCAGTACTTACAAGTGCTTATGTTAATTCCATTAGTCATTCGGGTTGTTGTGCCACCAATCATCCGTACCACAAGGACAAACAAGAATCATTTATCGTAATTTACGAACGACTTTTTGAGGTGTTTGATTCATTGCACGAAAAATTCCCCGATTTGTATATCGATTGCACATTTGAAGTAACCGGAAAAATGCAATTAATCGATTATGCTTTTTGTCAACATGCCGAAGGTAACTGGCTTACCAATGTAGAAGAACCGTTTCCGGTTGGAGCTTTCAGGCTTCGCAATCTTACCTGGTGGAAATCGCCTGTTATTCCTGCTTCAACAATGTTAATTGGTAATTTATGTATCGATAGTCCAGAGTTTATTCAAGAATTGAAAGCCCTAATTGGTTCTTTCCCTATAATTTTGGGCGACCCAACCAAACTTAGTCCGGCTAAACGTGCCGAAATAAAAACTTGGACAAATTGGATGAAATTGATGCAAAAGAAATATGACTATGATTTATACCGACAGGATTTGTCGGGCTTTGGTGAACCTGCCGAAAGCAACTGGGATGGTTGGTCGAGAATAAATACCGATACTAAACAAGGTGGAATTGTTGGCGTTTTTAAACAGGGATCGCTGGATTCTGAACGAACTATCTCTGTGCAAGGGTTAAATCCAACAGCAATATACACCATAAAAGAAGCTCCAATTCATAAGAAAATTGCACAAATGTCAGGCAAGGATTTGCTTGAAAAAGGTTTCATAGTAAAATTGAATAAGAAATACGATAGTAGATTGTTTGAAATTGAAAAAATGGGAAATGACAATTCTTATTTGGAAGATAAATTAAAACTAAAATAAATTTCATGAAACATGCACAACTAATAAATTTTGATACTCATGTATCTGTTTATGTGCGAGTTCAATATGACCTTAAAAAATAAATTTTAAACACATGAAAAAGTATTTCTTATTTGCAATTCTTTTTTTTGTATCTCATTCATTTGTATTTGCCCAAAAAGTGGAATGGCAACAACTCACAGTTTTTGGGGCTTTATAATCAAACAGTTGCAGAACAATTCTATCCCTACGTTAGACCACAGGAAACGGGCACAAAAACGGACATTCGTTAGTGGAAACTATTGAATTCACAAGGAAAAGGGTTAGAATTTGATGCTGTCACCCCATTTTCGGCTTCCGCTTTACATTATACCATACAATCGTTGGATGATGGCGATTTTAAACACTATCGTCACTCACAGGAAGTTCCGGAAGCAAATCTGACAAATTTTTGTATTCATAAAATGCAAATGGGCTGGCTTGCGAAAATAGTTGGGGGGGGGCAATTGCTCAAAGTGAATATCGTTTAAAGTATCAGGATTATGAATTCAGCTTTTTTATAAAACCAATCAGAAAGTAATATTCTCAAGTTATGCATGGTTAACTTATCTGAAAGAGCGATGAGGAAATTTATGTGTTTAAATGGAAATCTTCAGCATATTACGAGACATACACACATTTTACACAGTGTTGGTTAAAGACGAAAATGTTGTTGTGCTAAAAGCATCTGATAATTTTAAAGATTGTTGTATAATTAGATTGCTGAAAAAATCCTAATTGCCACAAAGTGGCTAAATGTGATTAACCCCAAGTGAGCACAGCGATACGTAGGGATTTTTAATAACCCAAAATATCAGCCCCGAAGTGGGTTGAATAATATCTTAATATATTTTTAATGAACCCTTTTTCAGTGCACTTACTCTTAGTACTATTCTAGTCCGACTGTTTTACAATCGCTTATTGGCTGCGCCGACTGTTGGCTCACATTAAATCCTTTCAGGATTATTTGGTTGCAAAAGGATAATGTAGTGCAAGGAAAACGAACATTAATTTTCAAAAAGTTTGCATATAAATAAAAAATATAACACTATTCTATTGAATATCAACAATATTATAGTATTTCAGCATACCTTTCTTAGATGTTCAATTTAAGATTTAAAACAGACCGAATTTCACCATTTTGGTACTATTATGCTTCAAAATGGGTTAAAATTATTATATAACTTACAAATTTAACGCCATTCTGAGTGCTTTGTATCCTGAAGAACTGGTTTTAATTTGCTGTCCATTTTTGAGTGTAAGCAGTTGGTTTTGCTTTTCGTATAGTTCAATTCGTGAAATCATTTCAACATTTACAATTACTGACCGATGTACCCGTACAAATTGATTTTCGGGTAAATGTTCTTCGAAAAATTTCATGGTTTGTTCTTTCAGGTATTTTCCCTGTACAGTAAATATTTGTACATAATCGCCATCAGCCTGTAAAAAAAATATATCAGTAACCAAAACTACGTGAATTTTCGCCCCTGATTTTACCGCTATTCGTTCCAATACTTCGGTATTTTGCGTCTTTTGTTTCTCAGTTTCTACAACTTGTAACAAATCAGATGTTATTACATTAGAATCTAAGTCATTCAATAAAAATCTAAAATGTTGCACTATAAGCAAATAAACCAGTAATCCAATAAAACCACGGATGGGTAAAAACGGAATGAATTGAGAGGCAGAATCAGCTCCAAAAATCAATAAGAATAAACCGTAACCACCACTCAACCAAATAGCAATACTTAAAAATGCTAATGCAACATGATTTACCATTCGTTGATAGACTGTGAGTGCATGAAAATTACCATATTTTACTACATTCCAAAGTAACAATCCAAGTAGCCCAAAAATCAAGGCATGCATCACACTGTCAATTAGTATCATCCAAACCGGTAGTGCCACAATTGAATAAAAAACGATGGTTAGTATTATTGCAAAAGCTAACCAAAGTAGTATATACTGAACTGTTTTAGATGTATCTTCAAGAAATGAAAACATATTCAAAGGTTAAAGGGTTTGAAGGTTTGAAGAGTCCCGCAAAAGCGTGATGTCCGCTTCGCTACCATTTGAGAGTTTTGAATGGTTTGCGCTGAATCAAACCCTTCAAATTCATTAATTTCTAATTTCACCACCACCAAACACACACGAGCCGGTGATAATCAGTTTTTTAGTTGTGTCAAGCGGTTCTTTAGGCATTCTGTTATCTTTAAAACCTCCAAAAACAGCATCTAAATGCGTTTCGATATACCAATCGGCAGGTACAAAAATGGTAATTCCACCAAAAACAGCATTCACATCCAATCGGGTTTCACCAACGGGAAGATTTGTTCTGCGTAAATCTAACGAAAGACCGCCAAAAACTGCATTGAGTTCGCCACCTTTGAATTCGGGATCGAGCACAATATGATCGCCACTGGCAAAAACACTGTTTTTCGAAAATCCTTCGGTATTACCTTTCACATTGGAATTAGAATAATAACGGTAATGTTTGTGTCGCATCCTATGACCACGTGTTTGCCAATCTCTTGTCCATGTTTCGTGACTCCAATTAGCACCGAAAAGCCGTTGCAATAAAATTACAATTCCCGCGCCAATAAGCAAAAGTGGCCAAAAGACGTGAACAAAGTTAACATCTAGTCCCGGTATAATTTTTGGAATAATAAAAAAACCACCCACAAAAATTAATACCGTACCCGAAATAAATCGTTGTTTAAATAAGTGTATAACACCTATTAAAATAAGCAACATTTGCCATGAAATAATTACACTTTTCATTGCATAAGGGATCAAACCAAAATTAAACCCAAGAAATACAATGCCAATAAACATTAAAACTAATCCAAAACCAAGACTTTTGGAATAACCCGAACTGAACGTATTTTTTTCTTCATTTTCCATAAAAATTATTTTTTAAAAATTTATAGGGCAAAGATACAGGTATTCAGGTGCATAAAACAAAACAAAATCGATGAACCAATGCGATAATCCCGACCAACGAGATGGAATAAGCAGTTTAAACGATTATTTGTATCCTAATTTCTTTTGAATTTCTTTTGGAATTGCATTTTTATGTACAAGAATATTGATGGTTTTGTGTAAAACGAATGATTCACTGGCGTACCAAATTCCTTTGTATTTTGAATCGGTTCCCCAAGAGTTTTTTACCAAATAATACTTTGTTCCGTTTTGATCTTTTGCAGTACCAAATATTACCATTCCGTGGTCGTCGGTAGTTTGATAGTTATCGAATGCCGCCTGACGAATTTCCTGTGTAACTTTCACTTCGGGTTGAGGTTTCAAATTCTTGTATATTTTTTCTTCCCTGTCTTTATCGGAAATGCCTAACCAACGTGCCTGATTTGTTCCTTGCATGTTTTCAACTTTGATTTCGGGATTTACGGCAATGCCTTTTTTTGAAAACCCTTTTTCGCTCACATCCGAACCCCAAGCTATACAATATCCTTTATCTATCGCATTATCTATTATACTTTTAAACTCATCGAGTGGCAAATTATAAGATTCTTCCCAACGCCAGTTATCGGGTATTTCGATAATAAATTTCATATAAAAAGGATGATGCGTAAATGATGTCAATGAAACATAATCGTCGAGATTTAATCCCAAAGATTGTTCATAAGTGGTTGGTGAATATTTCTTTCCATCCATGGTAAATTCTTTAGGACAAGAGCCTAAATAAGCATCTAGAACCCCTTCAAAACCGGCTTTCCATGCAGTAGAAAGTTTTTTGTTTGGATTTGAAACTATTACTTTGGTATATGCAGCGATAAGTGCATCCAATTCGCCGTGACGATGCTAGTCTTCACCATAATTGAGGCCGCTCATGGCAGATTCGGGCACAATTCCGTAATTCTTAAGCACATAAATAACATCCGAAAATGAACCACCACATGCAAAATTGATGGTGCCATTCATGCGAACGTATTTATCGGCTTTGTCGGTATACGAATGATGCACGACAAACATTTCGGACAAATCGACTTCCGGTTTACCCATGCGCAACAATTCTGCCTCTAAAAATCCCAAAGTAGAAAAACTCCAACATGTACCTGAACTCGCTTGATTTTTAACCGTTGAAATTTTATTTTGCTTCAGTACTGTAAATTTGAAACTGTCAACTGCGGTAGAATCCTGAGCTATTGCAGAAAAGCTGCTCAAAATAACTGTTCCTAATACAAGCATTTTTTTTATCATTGAATATTGATTTTAATGTTCAATTTGTAACTGTATTTTAGATCCTGTGTTATTTATTTGAAAACTTCTTTGGGATTAACTTTAACGATTTCCCCGAAATTGGACAGTTTGTCCATTTTTATCTTTTTGGAATTACCAACCACAATGTATGCAATGTTTCGACCTTTAATGTTTTCGTTGTAAAATTCCACTATGTTATTTATATTCACAACTGTAACGTTATCAATTAATTCCTTGTTTGGATCATTCACGTATCCTTCTTTTTTTAATCCAGAAATGGTGGAAGAAAGGTCACGAAAAGTTGGATATTGATTATAGGCATCGTTCACCAGGTCTTGTTGCGAAGTTTCTACTCTTTCTGCTTTTGCCGGCATCTGCTTTATCAACGAATCGAGTACATTCATCGCATCAGTTGTTTTGTCACACTGCGTGGAAAGCATGGCTATAAATTGACCATTTTTATCTTTATGTTTATAGGTTGAAAGTTTATATTTTGCATTTGCCCTATATGCCAACGAACGAAACTCGCGTATTTGCTGGAAAACCAACGAACTCATACTTCCACCAAAATAATTATTAAAAAGTGCTCCGGCAGAACGAGTTGCCGGATCTTTATTAATTCCACCAACCAAATATGCAGACACAATGCTTTGAGATGATGCTGGATCGTCAATAAAATAAACTAGAGGAGTTTTTACTGGCTGCAATTCACGATACAATGGGGTTTGAGATGGCACAGTAATTTGAGATAAATCAAAATTTTTATTCATTTCGGCTATAACTTTTCCGGCAGATAAATTGCCACAATAATGTACGTCACATTCTACTTTGGTGACAGATTTGAATTCAGCAATCAAGTCTTCGCCTTTCAGTTTTTTAATTTCAGACAATGATAACCGATTTAAAAATTCCGATTGATTACCATAACGAATCTTATCGAGCAAAGCAGCAGCAATATCATCGGGAGATTTCAGTTCCGCTTTATTGTTAACTTTTACTTCATCAACGACCTGTTTCATTTTTTTAGCATCGGCTTTTATGTTTTTCATAAAATCGCCCACCAAAGTAAGTGTTGAATTAAAATTCTTATCGAAACCTGAAATATTAGCTTCAAATTTATCTTTTTCTACTGAAAAGGTTAAAGTGCTTCCAATTACTTGCAGTTTATTTTTAAATTGATCGAAAGTAAGAGAGTCAGATCCTAACAAATTGATATAGGTGGTTGTCGGCGCAAGTAGTTTTGATTCTAATGTCCCTTTTCCATAACACAATGTCAGTGTGAAGATATCATTTAGCGGATTAGGAGTTGTATAGAGAACCACTTTAGATGCAATTTTAGTAGTTTGCACATCCTTTTCAAAATCGAGAAAACGAGGATGTGCCTCCAACGATTTTACTTGTTCCAGATTTTTGGCATATTCTGATTTTGCCTCCGGGTTTTTAGGAATGATAGGTGCAAATCCGGGTTTTTTAAGATTATCTTTGGGATAATTTCCTGTTTTCTTAGTAATTTCGAGATAGTTTTCAGTGAGGTATTTATTGGCTACTCTTATTACATCTTCTTTGGTGATAGCGTCAATCTCTTTCACTTCATTCAAATAATCGTTCCAGCTTTTCCCTTCGGCCAAAAGTAATAGCATTTTTTGAGCACGGGAGTCAATATTTTCCAGTTCTTTTTCATATTTTTGCTTTTGTTCCATTTTTAAGCTATTAAAAATCTCATCCGAAAAATCACCAGTTTTTACTCTTTCCACTTCGTGCATAACGATTTTTTTTGCTTTATCGTAAGACTGAAAGAATAATTTTGGAATTATAAGAACCCCAATCAAACCTGCTTCGGTCATACTTTGGCTGATAGACTGCGCCTGCATTACTTTTCCGTCAACCGACAATTTGTCTAAATATCCGGTTGTGTTTTGATTATTCAATAAGCCTGAAATTATGCCTATTGCTACTTCGTCGGGATGGTTTACGGGTACTCCTCTCCATCCGATAGCCATTATTTTGACTAGTGGTATTGAAAGTTTAATCTGAAAACTTTCCTTACCATTGAAAGCTTTAGGTTGAATAATGTCCTTATTGGGAGCATTTCCGCTTCGCAACCGCGCAAATGTTTTTTCTAAAATCGGCAAAAGATCAATGGTTTGAAAATCGCCACTGAGAATTAATCCCATATTTCCTGCCACATAATATGCATCAAAAAACTTTTTCATCTCCGATAGACTTGGATTTTTCAGATTTTCGGTACTTCCAATCACCGGATATGAATAGGGATGCGGTGTGAAAAACCGTTCGAGTATTTTTTCAAAAGCCTGAGCACCCATACGGTCATTGTACATATTTTTTTCTTCGTAAACAGTTTCCAATTCACTTTGAAAGAGCCTAAATACAGGATTCAATAGGCGTTCGCTGTTTATTTCTGACCACTGATTAATGTATTGAGGCGAAAATTCATTGTAGTAAACGGTAAAATCATAAGAAGTTCCGGCATTTAATTTACTACCGCCATAGCGCGAAATTAGTCGGTCAAATTCGTTGGGTATGGCATAGACGGCAGATCGAATACTTAAAGCATTAATTTCTTTTTGAATTTGCAACCGTTTTACCTTATCCTTTTGCATTGCCAATTCATCGTATTTTATTGCAATAGAATCCAATAGTACTTTTTCGGCAATATAATTTATAGTTCCAATTTTATCGGTACCTTTAAACATGATATGCTCAAAATAATGCGCTATACCGGTGTTAGGACAATCTTTTGCACCGGCTTTTACAACAATGGCACCAAAAACTTTTGGTTGAGAATGATCTTCGTTCAGCCAAACACTAAGACCATTGCTGAGTTTATACTCCTTAACGGCTAGTGGATTAGTGGTTTGGGCGAAAACATAATGAATGAAAATTAATGCGAATAAAAATAGTAATTGATTTTTTTTCATAAATATTATATATTTAACAATTTCACTTTATTGAATCTTGAACTCTAATTTCATTTCTTCGGTAATTTTCATGGTTTCCACACTGACAGTACATACACGCTGAATCAATTCAATAACCTTGTCTTTGTAATCGGCAAAACGGTAGGTATTAAACTGATCGGCGATAGTGGGATCGGTTGGTTTCTTTTCTTTATATTGATCCAAAATCCATTCGATGGCTGAACGGTTACCTAATTTATATTCCCAAGCAATTGATGGAACTCCTTTTAGAAATGTCAAATCATCAATTTCGATAATCCCAATATTTTTAATGGCTTTTAAACGTGGTTTAATTTTTGGAATTCTTATGAACAATTCATCAGGTTCGCTTACCACTATAAACATTTCCTTTTGGCGTTTCACTTCTGCTTTTGCTTCGGTTTTAGTTTCAAATGTCAGCACTTCCAAATTGTATGGTTTGGCGGTTTCGTAATTAATATGAAGTTCCATCAAAGATTTGCCCCATGCAGCCCATTTTTTGAAATCGTTATAAAAAGGCAAACGTGGAAACTCTCGTTTAAGGTTCAATTTGTATTTTTCGCGGTAAACCGGATTATGCAAAACAGCGTAGGTGTAATGAAAAATATCTTCTTTCGTGATGGTTTCGTCATCGTAATGAGTAAAAAATTGCTCTAAACCCCAGTCGGTTATATTGTCAACATATTGATTTGCTTTATTATAGCGTTTTGCTGGTAAACATTGACCATTAGGTGTAATTTGTAAATGTGGTAAATATTTTACTGATATACAATGATATGGTCTATCAATCCCTACTCCAGGAATACAAATTATTTTATTCACCTCGTTTAAATTACTTCCAAAAACGTCATAATGATTTTGTGTTAAAACATCATTAAGAATTTTTTCTGTATATTGAAACTGTTTAATAAAAGGACGATAAACTGCTTGAACAATATATTTTGAATTAAATGAAGACTTATTTCCTCTGAGAAGTTCGTTTTTTAAATCTCGACTCCATTTCAATCGATTATCAAATTCATTTTTCCCCAAATTTTTATTAAATGTCTCTGAGAAAAAATTCATTTTATTTATAAGGTTATTTTTATTTAAGTCGTAAACCCATCCATCCCTATTTGTAGGTACACCAGTAAAAAACAATTCAAAAATAGCTTTTTTACTTCTACCCAGTTTTACATCTTTATCAGCCACTGGAATCAAATTTTCCCAATCATTTTCTTCACTCAAATTAATCCAATTGTTATTTTTGTCGGGGTGTATGGTTTGGAAGTGAATATTTTCTATCTGATTGTTTTTCAGCCAGTCAAGTTTTTCTTCTTTTCGCCAGTAATCGTCCATACTTACATATTCAATCATACAATTTCCGGCTTGTTTATCTTTTTTTATCAAAAACATGATGGCAACTCCAGTTTGAATGCCAAAAACATTGTGTGTGGTTCCGGCAATTTTAGGATTTGCACGCACATCGCTTAGTGTATCAATGATATAACAATGAGAAAATTCTGACTGAATACATTTTCGGAAACCATCGAAGGTACGGCTGTCAATAAAACTTCGGTTGGTAATCATTGCCAATACGCCGTTTTGCTCTATCCTGTCCATTGCCCAGCGGTAAAATCGGGCATACATATCATAGACTTTTGTTTTTTGAGCCGTGCTGTGCTTTATGAAAGTATCTTTAATGCGTTTATCGATAAAAGGATATTCGCGGTTTTTGTTGTTCTCGTTTTCGTTCAGTTGGTTGGCGTTATAAGGCGGATTGCCAATGATAACGGATATTTTCTTGCGGTTTTGACGTTTAATGCGTTCTGAATTTTCACTACTCAATCCAAACAAATCGTGTTGCTTTCCTTCAAATACCAATCCTCCAGTATTGTCGATGGTATCTACAAAACATAGGTTAGGGAACTCGGCGTAATATTGCATTTTTTGCTTAAAAGTGTACTCAATATTCAGATTAGCAATATAATAGGGCAATATGGCTACTTCGTTGGCATGTAGTTCGTTTTTGAATTTGTAATCGAGGTTTTGTTTGGGAATGGCGTTTTCAATTATTTCGCAAATAAACGTTCCGGTACCAGTGGCTGGGTCGAGAATTTCCACGTTATGGTCAGCCAAAGTACGCCCAAAATACTTGTGAAGCAGGTAGTTGGTGCTTTTTACCATAAATGATACAATTTCGTTTGGTGTATAAATAACTCCCAATCGGTCGGCAGCTTTTGGATTATATACCTTGTAAAAGTTTTGGTATAATACTTTTAGGAACTTTTGTTTCTCGTGGTGGTCGGTAATTCCGGCAGCAGTGGAATTGATGGCTTGGTAATAATGTTCAATGCTGTTGAGCAGGTTACGTCGTTCGGGGTATGTAAAAAGTGTAGCCGTGAGCTTTTCTAATTCCGAAGCAATGGTATTATGATGATGAAAATCGGGGTCATCGAAAATTTTATTGAAAATATCGCTTGTCAGAATGTGTTGTATCATCATTTCGCGAATATCATCCAATGTGATGCTGGGGTTTATCTCCACTTTACACAATTCAAAAAACGTGTTCTGTTCTGCAATAAATTGGGCATTATTAGCCCTATCCTCCATAATTTTGGTTCGCAGCGTTTCTACAATTATAGGAATATCTGCTTTAAATTTTTCTATCGCCTCTTCAAACTGATAAACAGATTCGCTTTTAAAACCAATAAACATGGTCAGAATTTTGTCGAAACTATCGACATCGCGCACTTTCACACGCATAACCTCTATGCCACGCTGAAATAGAACAGCAAGGTTGCTGTCTTCAAAAAGTATGTTTGTAAGTGGATACCCTTTTACAATTTTGGCATCAATTTCGGCTTCAATGTCATCCTTTTCGTCCTTACTTTCCCATAAACCAATATCAAGTCCCCAAAGATTTTTCACTGTTCCATCGGGGTACACTTTTTTACCTCTAGTGCCCATAACAGATACTTCTGGTATCACTTCATAATTCAGTTTACGGGCATAATCGTTCAGTAAATGCCAGAAATGATTTCTGATACTCTGTTCGTTACTACTTTTACCATATTGCAAAGTTCTATCGAGATTTTGATAGTATTCGTTTATGAGAAGTTTTGACATTTAAAGCATTGTTTTTGAATAATATTTTTTTAAAGAAATCATACTTTAAAAACAATAATAAACTCACTAGCACATCAATAATAATATGTAAATGAGTTTATTATTTGATTTCAGATAGATGTTAGATTTATTTTATCGGTATATTTTCTAATGTAGCCAATAGGAAATCCCAGAATTTTTGTACGGTTGCAATATTTACTTTTTCGTCGGGCGAATGTGGAAAACGAATGGTTGGACCAAATGAAATCATATCCATTTGGGGGTAATGTGTACCTAAAATTCCACATTCCAAACCTGCGTGAATAATCATAACTTTAGGGGTTTTGCCAAATTTGTTTTCGTACACTTTGGTCATTTCACGCAAGATTGGTGATTCAAGATTTGGTTTCCAACCCGGATAGCCGCCGACTAATTCGACTTTGGCACCGGCTAATTGAAATACACTTTGAACCATCGATGCCAATTCTTCTTTGCGTGATTCGACAGAACTCCGCATAAGCGACCGCAAAATAATTGAACTTCCATCAGATTTGATGATAGCTAAATTGTTTGAGGTTTCTACCACAGTTGGTAATTCCTGCATAAAGCGCATAACACCATTCGGACAAGCAGTTACACCATTTATCAAATCGTCCTGTACTTCTTCGGGAATCAGACCCGAGGGTAATTCAACTTGTTCTACACTGAACGAAATCTTATCTTCCACGCCTTTGTATTCTTCGATAAATAAATCTTTGCATTCTTGTACAAATTCCACCAAATCGTCCACACCATCTGCCGGTACTGTAATAATTGCAAAAGCTTCGCGTGGAATAGCATTTCGTAAACTTCCGCCATCGATACTTGCTAATCGAGCTTCATAATCCGAAACGGCTTCTTTCAGAAATCGGAACATGAGTTTATTGGCATTGGCACGTTGTAAGTGAATATCAACACCTGAGTGTCCGCCTTTAAGACCAGTCAATGAAACTTTTAGTGCTAAATCACCATCGTCAACATCAACTTCTTTGTATTTGAAAGTGATATCGCCGTCAATCCCACCTGCACAACCTACATACAATTCACCTTCGTCTTCCGAGTCCATATTAATTAGAATGTCACCTTTCAGAAAATTAGGTTGAAGTCCAAATGCACCAAACATTCCTGTTTCTTCGTCAACGGTAATAAACATTTCGATGGCGGGATGTGGAATTCCGGAAGATTGAAGAATTGACATAGCGGCGGCTAAACCAATTCCGTTATCGGCACCCAAGGTAGTATCCATAGCTGTAACCCATTCGCCATCGATATAGGCATTAATTGGATCGGTCTGAAAATCATGTGACACATTACTGTTTTTTTGTGGAACCATGTCCATGTGGGCTTGCAAAACCACAGATTTGCGATTTTCCATCCCATCTGTTGCTGGCTTACGAACCAGGACGTTACCAATTTCGTCCCGCAAAGTTTCCAATCCAAGTGATTTTCCAAAGTTTTCGAGAAACGCGCCAATTTCTTCTTTTTTGTGCGAAGGGCGTGGAACTTGTGTTAGAGAATAAAAGTTTTGCCAAAGTGCTTTGGGCTCCAATTGGCGAATGTCGTTTGATGTCATATTATTTTGTTAATTGATGATTGATAATTTGTTAATTTTCATAATGTGAAATATCAATTGCAAATATCCACATTTATTTTGAGATGAACAGTTTTTTGGATAAGTTTTTTTCAAATATTGGGATATAAGTAATTGGCAAAATATAATGTACTATTTAAAAAGATTTTTTTGAACGCAAAGATGCAAAGACACAAAGTCGCAACTAATATAAATTATTGTAAATCAAGTATTTTTTAGCGTATTTGCGACTCCCGTATTGCGGGACAAGTTTAGCGACTTAGCGTTCTAAATACGACATTATATTAGCACACTTACTTAAAGTTCATTTTTAGGGTAGCATAAATATAAAAAACAATAGATTTTTCATTTATGAAATTTATCTGTAATTAGTCATTAAATTATAATGTCATTCAAAATAAAATTGGTAATTTTGCGGTCGAATTAATACCTTATCTTCTGCTAAAGATATTCTCTTCCCATTTTATATTAATACATTCAAATACAGTCAATTGTAAAGTTTAAAATTCTCAATTGTAAATTAAAAAGTATGCAACAAACTTATAAATTCGTAAGCGCCGAGGAGGCAGCTAGCTATGTAATCGATGGCGACATCGTAGGATTCAGTGGATTTACTCCTGCAGGATGTCCAAAAGAAATACCAACTGCAATTGCAAAACGCGCAGAAGCTTTTCATGCCGTTGGTAAAGAATTTAAAATCGGTGTTTATACTGGTGCTTCCACTGGTGACTCTTTGGATGGAGCTTTGGCACGAGCTAATGCTATTTTATTTCGGACACCATATCAATCGAACAAGGATTTACGTGGTGCTTTAAACAGTGAACGGGCACCATACTTCGATATGCACTTATCGTCAATAGCTCCACATTTACGCTTCGGATTTATGCCAAAACCTAAGTTTGCCATCATCGAAGTTTGTGATATTACGGCTGATGGTGAGTTGATATTGACCACCGGAGTTGGAATTTCACCAACAATTGCCCATTTGGCTGATCATATAATTGTGGAATGGAATCATAAACATCCAAAAGAATTGCGTGGTTTTCATGATATTTTTGAACCTCTGGATCCACCACATCGCTTGCCCATGACATTGTTGACACCATCGGATAGAATGGGAGTTCCATATGTAAAAGTTGACCCTTCTAAAATTTTGTGTATAGTAGAAACATACAGGAATGACGAAGTTGGCGGATTTACTCCTACCGATGTAGTTACTGATAAAATTGGACAAAATGTAGCCGGTTTTTTGGCTAATGAAATTAAATCAGGTCGAATTCCGAAAGAATTTTTACCTATTCAATCGGGTGTTGGAAATATTGCCAATGCAGTGATGGCATCTTTAGGCAATAATCCTGATATTCCTGTATTCGAAATGTATACTGAGGTAATTCAAGATTCTGTTATTGAATTATTGCGTAATGGAAAAATTAAATTTGCAAGTGGTTGTTCGTTAACCATTACTACTCCGGTTTTAGAAAAATTATATGAAGATTTAGAGTTCTTCCGCGATAAAATTGTTCTGCGTCCTCAGGAAATGTCCAATAGCCCTGAACTAGCACGTCGATTGGGATTGATTACAATTAATACAGCACTCGAGGCTGATATTTTTGGAAATATAAACAGCACACATGTTTTAGGTTCAAAAATGATGAATGGTATTGGTGGTTCAGCAGATTTTACACGAAGTGCATACATATCAATATTTACTACTCCATCAACTGCAAAAAAAGGACTTATCAGTTCAATAGTTCCTATGGTATCGCATGTTGACCAAAATGAACATTCGGTAAACATTCTAATTACCGAACACGGCGTTGCCGATTTACGTGGTAAATCTCCAATTCAACGTGCCGAAGAAATTATTGAAAACTGTGTGGATCCTCAATATAAACAAATACTTACTGATTATTTGGCATTGTCTGGTCCTTGTCATACTCCAACCGATTTGCATGCTTGTTTCGGGATGCATACTCAATTTATGAAAACCGGAAGTATGTTGGATACCAATTGGGAAGATTATAAGTAGGTAGTAGGAAGTAAATAAATACTCAAAGCTACTGTGTTGGATTTGAAGTTTAGAATTAAAAGCGTTTGCATGGGATATTTCCGGCAAACGCTTTTATTATTTGAACGTATTGATAGCCTGACTTGAACAGAGTGATAGTCTGACTTCAAGTCAGACAATCACTTGCCTGACTTGAAGTCAGACTATCACTTGATAAGTTGAAAATATTTATAGAATTTCCGTCCGGCATACATTGCTCCCAACAACATTAAGAACCAGAAACCATCTGGAACAGGAGCTACAGGTTCGCCCATATCATCTCCCGTATCACCTGGACCACCAGGATCGGGACCAAACGATGGATTATCTTGTTTCGATAAAAGCAATGTTTGAAGTGATTTCAAATCAGTAGAGAACGAATAGTTACTTTGTGGTTGATTTTTGGAATTATTGCTAGTAGCATTATTACTTGAAATATATGTACCCATTGAGCTTGTAGGCATAGAATTAACCCTGTTATTTTCTATCTTATAACTGGCGTGTTGGCTTGTTTCACCGACCATATATTGTGATAACACAACATTCCTTCCAACACTACTTCTTGTTCTCAATAAACCAATTTCATGATTATGCATGGTTTCAAAAGGATTTTCGTCGACAAACTGTGTATTTGACTTAGAAGTATTCATAATTCTAGTGCCAAAATTCACACCTTGTAATTGTTTGCTATTGGAAGGTGAAATGGGTTCATTTTCAACTTTTAAGTTAAATTGCAATCCTTTCTTTAGTTTTTTATCGGCATTATTAATTGAAATATATTTCACATTTTGATTAAAAACAGCTCCTTGTTTAAAATTAAGATGAGGTCTTACGGTATAGTTTTCAGGTGTACTCATAGGAAAATAACGTAGCACTAGGATTAATGAAACCCCTAGTAATACAAAGACAAATAGTCCAATTGTTATTTTACTTATGTTACCCATTTTATTATTTAATTATCAAACTTGAAGTTGTTACATCTAATTTTGTAACAGCTTTTACTACATACGGTCCTACAGGTAAATTCACTGGTATTGCTGTTAATCCACTTCCTCCAAATGGTGATTTTTGAATAAATCTTCCTGCAATATCGTATAGATACAAATCACCAATTACATGACTGAAATTCTGTACAAAAATTGTTTTGTCAGCACTGAATACCTTAGTCAGACTAGTACTAGTTGCAGTTGCCGAAACGGTAATAATTTTAAATCGTTTCACCGGCTTTTCAGTTGAAGCAGCTTCGAATGCATATTCCGAACCAGATAATGTAATATCAGTAGTAACATTTTCTAACATATCAACCAAATAGATAGCTGCATAATGCGTTTCAGTATTGGTGTGTGAGAATGTGAGCTTATATTTTGTGTCTTCACCAGCCTGGAATGCCAAATCTGTGTTGTTAATATCATTCACAGCATTAATTTGATAATCACCATCCGATTCAACTGCATATAGCTGAGGTGTAAGAACAGTACCGAATACTTTCCGTCCGTCCCATCCATTGTTAAAGTCATGGTTGCAAGTAGAATCGGTGAACAACCACATACGGTCACCAAAACGACTACCCTTCACATCAATAATACTATATACTTTATCAGATTTGGCTACATTATCATTTGATCTAGTTCTTAGTGGTGCTGTGTTTTTAGTTACCACAGCTGAATAAGGTATACTAAATATATGAACACTATCACGGTCCAAATCCTCGATATCGTTCACCAAGAAGCCTTGCATTGATGGTATTTGAGATGGAATTCCTCCAGTACCTGCAGTTTGTTTTGGTGCCACTACATATTGTCCAGGATTATTGCCTGGTGTAAGCACACCACCATTGGCAGTCCAGTCAGCCGTAGAGCCAGTATTGAATAAATAAACCGACTTTTCAACTCCATCAGTAAATTCAAGTTTAGTAATATCAATGGCTGCTGTATAAGGATTAGCAAATAAATACTGTCCTTTATTTGTTCCAACACCGTTATAATCCAATGTTTTAGTAAAGTTACCATTTTCCAGCACGCCTGTAAAGGTAATTACTTTAGGATTTGGTTGTGCAATTTCATAACCTGTGAACGATGTCAGTATTGAATCACCTTTCTGTAAATACCATTTCGAATCACTATGATTCCAACGACGTACATACGAACCATTTCCATCCCCTCTATTGAATATACCGCCATGTGTTAAGCTTCTGAACGGTATACCAAAGTATTGCCATTTAAACTTACTTGCCAAGGTATTTCCAGCCGGACCAGATGCTTTATCGTACATTTCTACAGTGGCTGACACCGGATTATTTCTAACATTATTGAATACCAACGAACCATTTGCAACAGACCCATCTACACTGGCTTTGATTAACAAACCGGATATTCCTGCATTGTTTGTGAATGTTTTATCAACATACATATACTTTTCGGTAGGTATTGTCATTTTTTTACCTGGATTGATAGTCAATACATTATCTACTGCAAAGTCAGTATTGAGGGTAACACCTGCTGTATTGTTGATGATTAGATTATGCGCTCTGTTGAGAAGATAAAGATCATCATCAATGGATTGAGCAGTCACACCCGAATATATTACTGCTGGATTTAATGTAATCGAATCTGCATCTAAACGTCCTGCACCTGATACTGTTAACGTATTTTTCAATGTCAAGGTTCCAACCAAGGTAGTATTGGCAGAATTATTGATGGTTACACCTGCAGGATTATCTATAGTTAAGTTGTAAACCCTGTTATTCAAGAACACATCTCCAATGGTTTGAGCAGAAGTACCTACAAAATTAACTGTCGCTAAATTAGTAGTTACATCTAACTTACCTGCAAGAGTTGTCAATTCATTCATAATATTGATTGTACCGCTCAACCTTACATTCGGCGCATTATTTATGATTAAGTTATAGACGTTATTTGAAACAAACAAACCGGCAGGGATTATTTGGGTAACAATACCATCCATCTCAATGGCAGAACCAATTGCGGATGCATCTATTTGAGCTCCGTTAGTGAATACAAAGTCATTCGATACTTTCAATATATGACCATTGGTTACCAATCGACGTGTAGCACTGGCATTGGTAATTCTACGTAGCAAATGATCGGCATCCATGTATAAATCATTTATAGGATTGTAACCAAATATTATATCACCATCCTCAGCTGGCAATATGTTTCCACCCCAGTTACCTGCATTCGCCCAATCGTTATTAAGTGTTCCCAACCAAATAGCCGCATTAATACCTAGAGTTTTTACATAATCCAACTTATCACCACGACCGGAACCCCCTACATAAACTCCATCAGTACCACTAAGTGGATAATCGTTTCCTCCAGTGGCTATATCACCACGTCCTAAACCACCCACATAAACTACTGAGTAAATATCTTCTCCGTTCGTTAATTTATCTTCAATACCATATAATACATCACCCCGTCCATCGCCACCAAAGTAAACACCCAAACCTCTTAATGTAAAATCAAATTCAGTGTGTGATGCATCACCACGTCCCATACCTCCAACATATAATAAATCTATGGGTACACCAGTTTCATTGATATATACATTGTCCAATTGATTTTCAATGTCACCACGTCCATCACCACCATTATAAAGATTATCAGAACCTGCTAATGGATAACTATCAATAAGTATTGAAATATCACCCCGACCAATACCACCTCCATAAATGATAGCATTAAAGTTGGTAGTACCATCGAGCAAGGAATGAGTTGTATTAGAGATGATATCTCCACGACCAGAACCGCCTCGGTAACGATCTCCACCACGATAAGTACCGTCAAGATAGGAATCATGACTTAAATAGTTATAATCACCACGACCATCTCCACCATTGTAGATAATATCAAAGAGTGGAATTTCATTTATTGGAATAGAATTGGCTTGATGCCTGTTATCACCTCGACCATTGCCTCCCACAAAAAGTCCATCTGGACCGCCCAATAACAAATTGATATTAACTAAGCTAACATCACCACGACCTATACCACCTGTGTAAATCAAATCTGGATCTATTACTTGTATAACCTTTACACTGATATCACCACGACCGACACCACCTAAATAACGGGCACCAACACCATTTAGTAAAAAGCCAATTTCTGTACGGTTAAAATCACCGCGACCTACACCGCCAGTATAAATATTAACTGTACCAATAGTTGCCAATAATTGAGACATATCACCACGTCCATTGCCACCCACATAAAGTGCATCCGGTCCTGACAGTGATGAACTAGTTTCAACAATTCCAAAATCACCACGACCAATACCACCGTAATAAATGTTTGAAATTATATCATCACCAGTAACCAATTTATCGAAAATGCTAAATAAAATATCACCACGACCAATGCCACCAAAGTAAACTCCGCCAACTCCTGACAATGAGAAACTAGTTTCGGTAACCGAAATATCACCACGTCCAACACCACCGGTGTAAATTGTACTATTGCCAAGTGGAAGTTCAGCTAAAACATCCAATTTATCACCACGACCATTACCTCCCACATAAACGGCATCATATCCGGCAAGTAATAAATTAGAATCTGCTGTACCCATATCACCGCGACCCACACCACCGGCATACAATAATTCGAGATTTGAACTGCCAAACGAAGTTATGCTAATATCACCGCGACCAATACCTCCAAAGTAACGACCACCAAAACCACTTAATAAATTATTTGTTTCGGTATGCGATATATCGCCACGACCCAAGCCACCGGCATATAAATTAATAACTGCGACCTGAGCGCTGTACAAAGTTTCGAGCCTATCTCCACGTCCATTACCGCCCACAAATAGTCCATCGAAACCACCCAATGTATAATTATTTTCTGTCTGAGATACATCTCCACGACCTATACCACCAGTGTAAATAATATCAATTCCACCACCGGTAGAAACATCATAAATACTCAATAAATTATCTCCACGCCCTATTCCACCAAAGTAAACGCCGCCTACTCCCGATAATGGATAACTGGTTTCTATATTAGAATTATCACCACGGCCTATTCCACCCGAGTAGATGACATCGGTAATATCAACTTCATTGATAAAGTTAGTGTATTTTGCTTCAATAATATCACCACGTCCATTACCGCCATAATAAACAAAATCTAATCCGGATAAATAATATTCGGTTTCTCTGATTGAAACATCTCCACGTCCAATTCCACCACTGTAGAGCATATCAATAATAGAACCACCACCAATGCCAGTATTAGGTATTTTAATTATAATATCTCCACGACCAATACCACCGGCAAAACGACCTCCTAAACCACTTAATAGATAATTGGTTTCGGTACGAGAAATATCACCACGACCCACACCGCCGGCATATATATTAAAGCCGCTTATTGAAATAAAATATAAGCCCTGAAGTTTATCTCCACGACCATTTCCACCCACGAACAGTCCGTCGAGACCTCCCAATGAGAAATTGCTTTCTGTTAAGGATATATCTCCACGACCAACACCGCCCATAAATATTCCATCGTTATTTCCACTAACGGTTGAATCGTATAATCCTAATAAGATATCACCGCGACCATTGCCGCCAAAGTAAACAGCACCAACACCGGACAATGCATAATTGGTTTCAATTACCGATATATCACCACGTCCCCCACCACCCGAGTAGATGATGTCAGTAAGATTACCTTCGTTGATGGAATTGATGTATTTGGTATTAACATTATCACCACGTCCGTTGCCACCCACGTACACCACTTCTATACCACCAAGTGAATAGGCATTCTCTGTTTTTGAAATATCTCCACGTCCTACTCCTCCAAAATATAAAATATCGTAAATAGATCTACTTCCTATGCTTAATTCTGAACTTACAATGGAGATATCACCACGACCATTACCGCCTACAAAACGCGCACCATAACCGCCCAACAAGAAATTGTTTTCCGTACGCACTATATCACCTCGCCCAATACCACCTAAATAAACCGATTCGAAAATTCCAAGATCATTAATTGCTAAACTGTATTGCGTATCTAATATGTCGCCACGACCATTACCACCTGCATAAGCTGCATCTACACCATTCAACGATAGACCCGCATCTGCGATGTTCACATCACCACGACCAATACCACCTACATAAATTAAATCATACACATTCCCACCATCGGCAGTGGCATCATTTATTACAGCATTCTTATCACCACGTCCAATACCTCCTTTGTATACAGTTTGAAAACCATACAAAGCATAACTTGTTTCGGTTACGGCTATATCACCGCTTCCAAAACCCCCTTGACAAATTAAGTCCAATACACTTACTTCACCTTCGCTAAGAAAGTTAATACTTGAAAGCTCAAGGCTATTGCCACGTCCATTTCCACCCACATAAACACCATCAACAGATTTCAGATAATTATCAACTTCGGTTAATGCAATATCACCTCTACCAATACCTCCCAAATAAATATAGTCGGCTGGTGAAGCTATATCACTTAACACTATATTATTTATCTTTAGCACTTTATCTCCACGTCCTGCACCTCCATAGTACCGTTCGTTTTGAGCCAACAAACCTATGGGGAGGGCTGCCAACAAGATAAAATATAAAGATAGTCTTTTCATAATTGTTAAATTTGCATTGCCAATTGGTGCTGGTCAATGGTCAAAAGATCAGTGTACAAACGAAAGCAATGAACATAGAGCACACGACTCACACCACCATAATTGAACATACAATTATAGTGGCAGTTCGCCGGGTTCTTTTGGTCGGAAACTTGCATTTTCGTTGGATTATTGTTCCAATAGTTACCACGGAAGTTGGTAACATTTAACCGCTTACTCCCTATTACAAGAGCTTGATTTTGAAATGAAAATAACTGCCCATCTCATAAAATGTTGATTATTATCTGAATCGATTTATTCGAGGCAGCTAACCGGCAGTGGTTTATTTGAAGATGATAAACAAATACATTCCATTTAATATTTAATGTGTTGTATCATCCGTGCATATCACATAATTACCCTCAATTTCCTGATTATGATATTACAAAACCAGATATAAATTGTGAGAAGTTTAAAAAAGCAATTATTACAATAACATAAAATTATTCTTCCGATAATCTAGGTTTTGCTAAAGTGCATTTTTATGTAATTGAAGCACCCCAGAAGGGCGGAATATCCGATTCACCCTTTTGAAAGTGTAGATAATTGAAAATTGTTATACAATTCTAATTTTTTTTTATTCTAACTTTTCCAAAGTCAAATGAAACTTTGGAAAAGTTAAAAGAAAAAGTCAAAAGAAAACTTGGAAAAGTATAATTTTTTCAATTATCAATTATCATCCCGATAGCTATCGGGAAAATTATCAATTACCTACGGTATTCTAACACCACGTCCACCGGTTAAAGCAGTACGAGTTGCATCAACTGTTGCTATATCAGCACGGTCAGAAATACGTAAAAAATCAGCAGAACTTTGCCAGTTACCGCCACGGAAACCAATACCAGCGGCAGTCATTACATCAGGCCAGTTGGTAACTACTGCATCACCATTAGCGTCAAGCCTTCCATCGCCATGTACTCCTGTAAAAGCTTTACCTGTTGCATCTAATGCCACAACACGTTCTGACACATTACCACCCATTTCCATAATTACATTGTAGGTTGCACCTGCAGTTCTTCTACCATTGTTTCCAGAAGTTCCGGCAAAAATACCAACACGAACAGGACCGTTAATACCTGTTACTAAATCAGTGGTTGCATAAGCGGCATTTCCCAAGGTTGTGCTATAATTATCATTGATAACTTCACTAGGACTACCACCGCTAGAAATAGTATATTCGGCTGTAGCAATGGTTGTTCCACCCCAAATATATTCATTTGCAACAGGTGCTAAAGTACCACGACATGCTTTTTCGTATTCCAATTCTGTCATTGGGCGTAAGCCACTCCAATCGAGATAAGCAGCTAAATCGCCCCAACTTAGCCAGTTACAAGCTACATCGGTAAATTCGGCAGTAAAAACGGCAGGAACTGTAGAAGCTGTTCCGGGAGTTCCAATTTTAATTTTGTTTCGTTTATTATCTATACCATTAATATAAGTACCAACAGAAGAACTTGGTGCAATGCTAACACGACCTGCTTGTTGGGTATAGGTTAATGTATTCAAAAAATCGACATACCCCTTTTGACTTACTTCGTACTTCATACAATAAAATCCATTGAATCCATTAGAAAAAGTTGAAGAAGTAGGTAATGTTGCTCCTGTTGGATATCCACCTGCTTGTCCACCAAGTGTTCCAACGCCTGCAGGGGTCAAAGTAGCAGAACCGGTATTAATGGTGGTAAGAGTAAATGCGCTGGTCTCGGTTCCACCGGTACCAATTGCAAAAGCTCCCTGTGGTACCCAAAGCATTTCGATAGCAAAAACCTGAATATCCACTAAATCGTTATCTCCAATACCTGTAACTCCATCTTTGGTATTTAGTCCGTAGTTCCAGCGTAGTTGTACGCCTAATTTATTAAAATCGGCACGACCATCAGCCGACATATAGATAAATGCGCCTGTACCATCGGTAGCTGCAGTAATGGAGCTACCGGTAGGTGCTGTGAAACCAGAAGTATTAAGGGTGGCATGTCTCCAAAGTCCATCACCGCCATTGGCTACCGAAACTCGATATTTTACAAACATCCATGCAGCATCCCAGTTAGAAGGACCTGTACTTACACGAAATGAATTAGCCCACGAAATGTCGAACTGCACCATAGTATAGTGCGTATTGGCAGCACCTGATGTAGATTGCCCAATGGGAGTTACGTTGGCGATAGCAATATTATTTGCATAAGCGCCGGTGCCAAATAAAATACAAAATAAAGCAGCTAGCGCAAAGGTTTTACTTTGCAAGCTGAATGCGGGTTTTGAATGGTTTCTTTTCATATTTTTTATTATTAAAAATTATTTATCATTTTTTTCTATTTAATCGAATTATTTTGGAATTGTAAATCCCTTTTTGAATTGAGAATTATTTTTGAATTGAGAATTATTTTTGATTGAGAATTGAGAATTATTTTTGAATTGAGAATTGAGAATATAAAAACTACATTCTACATTCTACATTCTACATTCTACTATCAAGGAGCCAACCGAACACCACGACCACCAAAATTTTGGTATCGGAGACTATATGTATAGGATCTAAAATAAGCATCAGAAACCGTCATATAAGTAGCAAGATTAAACCAATCTCCACCGCGAATGCCGACTCCCGCTCCTGCAATGACGGGCCAAGTAGCTGCATTTGCATAGCCGTTTCCATCCAATACACAATCGCCATGTGTGCCTGTAAAACCCCTGCCGGCGGTATTACCTATAGTTACTGCGCGTTCCCACAGATTACCACTTAATTCCATAATGCCATAAAAGCTGGCACCCGAACGCTCGCGCGACGAAGGATTTAATGCCAAAGCACCTACACGCATAGGTCCTTGCACACCGGCATTATTAGCATAAGTTGCGTTACCGCCATTAGCACTTACTTCGTTGGTAAGCCCAGCATTGCTTATTCCTGTGTTCTGGGTAAGATTTACCGTGCCCCAGGCATATTCGTTGGGTATCGGCAACTTAGTGCCTCTACAAGCTTTTTCATATTCCAACTCAGTCATAGGGCGTAAGCCACTCCAATCGAGATACGCAGCTAAATCAGCCCAATTTAAATAATTGCAGGCAATATCTTTACCATCTGCTGCTTCGCTGCCGGTACCATTGCCATTTAAGTCGCAATAAAAAGTAATGGGGTCATTGGCATTGATAGCAGCATCGCAGCGTATTCCATTTCTAAAACCAAGCGAAGCAGAATTATACATCACATAACGATTGGTAACAGATGTAGCTCCAACACCTACCGAAGTAGCTACATGGTTAGCCTGTTGTACACGTACTAAACTATTCAGAAAATCGACATATCCTTGCTGACTCACTTCGTACTTCATACAATAAAATCCATTGTATCCTTTGGGGTATGCAGCCACGATGGGACCAGCCTGATCGCCGCCATAAGTACCTGTTGGATAGTAAAGATTTGGTGAACTCGCATTTACAGTAATTTGTGCTTCACTTGTAACCAAATACGGATCGGAAGTATTGGGGGCTTTGTAAAAAGCATTATTTTCGGTACCTCCGCTTCCTAAATAAAAACTAGCGGTGGGTATATACACCATTTCGATGGCGTACACCTGTATATCTACTACATCATTATCACCAACCAGTGTGCTACCGGTTTTTATATCGTTTCCGTAGTTCCATTTTAACTCTACACCAGTGGCGTTAATAGTACCAACTCCATTTACACTACGATGAACAAACCCGCCAATTACCGGATTTGTAGTAGCATTGTAGGCAATACCCGGTGAAAGCAAACCCAATGCCACAGTGCTACCTGCCGGCGCTACAAAGTCTGTATTAGTTATTGAGGCACGTCGCCAAACACCATCACCGCCATAGTTAGTAGGAACACGGTATTTTACAAATACCCATGCGGCATCCCAGTTGGCAGGACCCCGATCCACCCTAAATGAGTTTTCCCATTGTAAGTTAAACTTCACCATTGTGGTTTTAAAGGTTGTATTGTGCCCGTAAACTGTTGTACCTGATACAACAATGTTATTGGCGTAAGCACCTGTGCTAAATAAAAAGCATACGAATACAGCCAACACAAAGACGATACTTTGCAAGCTGTGTACGGGTTTTGAATGGTTTTTTTTCATATTTATTTATTTTTTAAACGTTATTTCTGTTTCTGTCATTTTTTATTATAATTGAACCACTAATTTAACAAATTAACACGAATAAGAATTCTTAATTCTCCCAATAGCTATCGGGATCTTAATTATACATTATTCATTATTCATTATTCATTATTAAGGCATTGTCCTTACTCCACGACCACCGGATATATAGTCTCGATTACTAGTATAATTATATACTGACCATCCTCTATAGGAAACGTATAAGATATCAGAATTATATCCAGAAAGATAGCCGCAACCGCCTCTCCAGCCATTAACTGAAGTAGTCCATGTAGTTTGATCACCATTACCGGTAACACTTAAAATACCATTTCCATGTGTACCGGTAAATGCTCTTCCGGTAGTGTTACCGGATGTGACTGTTGTTTCCATCATATTCCCACTCATATCGGTAATGCCATAATAGGTGGCACCTGCTGACTGGCGCGATGATGCCGCACTGGCAAATGAACCAACCCGGATAGGTCCCGCCCAGGCATTTATACCACCATGACAATTGGCTCCGACTGCAATATTGCTGGCTACTTCGTTATTAGCTCCACTATTGATATAATTTGTTGCAGAAACAATACTGGTTGAACCCCATGCAAATTCGTTAGGTACCGGAGTTTGATTGCCTCTACAGGCTTTTTCAAATTCCATTTCGGTCATAGGACGTAAACCACTCCAATCTAGATAAGCGAATAAATCAACTTGACTTGAATTCAGTGCTACATCTTTTCCATCGTTGAATTCTCCTCCTATACCATTGCCATTGGCATCGCAATAAAAGGTAATGGGATTATTGGCATCTATGGTGGCATCACAACGAATATTATGGCGATAAAGTGGATAATTTTGTTCAATTATAACATAACGATTGGTTACTGTGGTTGTTCCAACGGATATATTAGTTCCTACACGAGCACCTTGCTGTATACGGGTTAAAGTATTTAAAAAATCGACATATCCCTGTTGGCTTACTTCGTATTTCATACAATAAAAAGCTGTATATCCTTTGGGGTAAGTAGCAGGGATAGGAGTACCTCTGTCACCAATTTGACTGGTAATTTGACCTGTACTAAGACTGTTATCGTAATAAAGATTACCGGGGGTAGTTCCTACTGTTATGGCAGCTTCGCTGGTAACCTGATACGGAGTAGTAACGTTAGGATAAGTGAAAAAAGCTCCCAATTCATTACCCCCAGAACCCAAATAGAAAGCAGCTTGGGGTACATATATCATTTCGATGGCATATACCTGTACATCCATTACATCGGTGCTTCCAATAGGAGTTGTACCGGTTTTATAGTTTTGGGCATAGTTCCATCTAAGTTGCACACCAGTTTTGGTAAAAGTGCCTACACCATCGTCACTCCGATACAAAAATGCACCAATAGCGGGGTTGGTGGTATTGTTAAAGGCTGTTTTAGGATCTAACAAACCTACATCCAGGGTACTGCCTACTGGTGCGGTATGTCCGTTCTCGTTCAGCCAGGCATGTTTCCATGTACCATCACCACCATAACTTGATTTGATGCGGTATTTAACAAACACCCAGGCAGCATCCCAGTTGCTAGGACCATGACTTACCCTGAAGGAGTTTTCCCAACTTATGTCAAACTGAACCATTGTATATCCCACACCCGGGCTGGTGAGGCTTACATTGGTTACGGCAATGTTATTGGCATAAACTCCGGTGCTTAACAGTAAGCAAAGGAATGTAGCGATTACAAAAATACCGCTTTGTAAGCCACCTGCGATTTTTAATAAATTTCTTTTCATAATATAACTATTTATAATATATACGAATTATTTTTTGGATCATATACCCAATATCTATCGAGCTATTGTAATCAATTTCTTTGTCTATTTCAATCTTGGGGTTGAAAAATTTCATAATGGTGCTGTACGAACGCCACGTCCACCATTCCAATTGGAACGACCATAATCACATGAGTAAGCACATGCCCAATATCTATCTGAAACTCTCAAATATTGATTATCATATGCAATTCCACCACCACGGAAGCTAAGCATAGTATAGGATGGAGTTGGTGTATATAGCCAAGTGGCAGCATTGGGATTACCCACACCATCTATTAAACCGTCACCATGTGTGCCATTGTATTGTAAAACTCCAGACCACGAAACTGGCACAACACGTTCCCAAAGATTACCGCCCATATCCATAATACCCCAATAGGTAGCGCCTGCCAATTCGCGGGTAGTAGCAGCCTGAGCAAATGAGCCGACCCGCATGGGACCACCTATAGTTGACAAGTAATTGGAATTTGCTAGGGCTGTACTGCTTACTTCATTATTTGCTCCGCCATTGCTTAATCCATTAGTATTTATTATCGATGCACTACCCCATATAAATTCATTAGCCACAGGATTCAAGGTACCTCTACATGCTTTTTCATATTCCAACTCGGTCATGGGGCGTAAACCTGTCCAATCCATATAAGCTAAGTAATCATAATTTGTTATGTAATTACAGGCAATGTTTTGTCCATCGTTGGCTTCGTTTCTTACATTGTTATTGTTAAAATCGCAATAAAAAGTGATGGTATCACTCGAACTGATGGTGGTGTTACATTTTATGGCATTTCGTTGATTTACTCCCACAGTATTGGTCATAACATACCGATTAGATATCGTAGTAATACCGGAAGAAACTGATGTTCCTACCCGTGCAGCTTGTTGGGTACGGGATAAACTGTTCAGAAAATCGACATATCCCTGCTGGCTTATTTCGTACTTCATACAATAAAAAGCAGCAAAACCCTTGGGAAAAGCTGCAGGTATAGCGGACCAACTAAAACCATTACATGGTGTCGCTGTATATGTAGAATATAAGTTTCCAGGAGAAGCACTCTGAGCAATTGCAGCCTCGCTACTTACCAAATATGGATTAGTGGTGGTAGGAAAAGTATAAAATGCATTAGTTTCAGTACCACCGCTACCTAAATAAAAACTGCCCTGTGGTACATAAACCATTTCGATGGCAAAAACCTGTATATCAATCACATCGTCATCGCCAATGGGTGTGCTTCCCGATTTAAAATTTTGTGCATAATTCCACCGAAGTTGTACTCCGGATTTGGAAAAGGTACCTACTCCATCAGCATCGCGATACACAAAAGCACCCATACCAGGGTTATTGGATGCATTAAAAGCCGAAGCAGGATCTCTTAGTCCATAGGTAATGGCAGTACCAGCCGGTGCTGTATGTCCGGCATTGTTGAGCCATGCTTGTTTCCAAAGTCCATCGCCTCCGTAGCTAGTAGATACTTTGTATTTTACAAATACCCAGGCAGCATCCCAGTTAGGCAAACCGCTACTCATTCTGAAAGAGTTTTCCCAACTTATGTCGAACTGTACCATTGTATATCCGCTGGCAGCTACTTGCCCTGTAAGGGTAGCGTTGGTTACGTTAATATTATTAGCGTATGTACCTGTGCTAAAAAAAAGACAAACAAAAACAGCTAAAACAAAGATGCTGCTTTGTAAGCTGCGGGTAGGTTTTGAAAGATTGTTTTTCATAACTTTTTATTTTATACGAATTACACGAATTGAATACATTTTTAATCGAATTGTATATTTATTTTTATTAGAATTTTATTATAAAATTAAGTCATTTTGACAATGAGATATTTTTTACAAAGATAATTACTTTTATTTATATAAGCCACATATTTAATTTAGTTTTCTGACTATTACAATAAAAAAAATAAAAATAGACTGTTTATTTATCTGTATTTCTGTTATTTAAAAAATTGAAAAGTACAGTAAATAATTTTATTTTTAATCAAATATTAATAATAAGGCGGTATAAATATGTTAATTTCATACAATATTCTGACCTTTCGCCAACGTTTATTTTGCTTTATTTAATCCAAAAATCAGAATTTGCTGATTTTTTATCATCGTTTTTGTATAATTTACAAATAGAATATGATACCAATAATCATATTCATACAAATTGAATTCCCTAAAGAGATAGCCTAAAGTGATAGCCTGACTTGAAGTCAGACTATCACTTGCCAATATTATTCCATCAAATATACAAGTCCTACATAAATACCAACCAAAATAAAAATAACGGCAGTAATCCGACGGAACCAAACTTCGAAAACCTGTATTTTATTGTAATAATTACCCAAACCGGCAAAGCTATAAGCTAAAATCCATGAAATGATAATGACAGGTAATCCAGTTCCTATAGCAAAAATTACCGGTAATAGTAAACCGGCAGGTTCAGCCAGTGTAAGTGGAATAAGTCCACCAAAGTAGAGAACACCGCTGTAGGGGCAGAAAGCTAAGGAAAATATAAATCCTAGAAATAGCGACCATTTTGCACTTCCCGATTCGGATTTACTAATAATACGCTCACTAAAACTACCGGAAGAATGATGTTTGGAAGTATGATGGTGAAACTGAAAAAATTCCAGCATAAACAAACCACCAATGATTAAAAACGGTCCTAATAGCATTTCACCATAAGTTTCAAAAAAATGCTGCGTAGGCAATACACTGCCTCCCAAAATAAAAACTGCTGCAAGTCCGGTAAATGCCAGAATTTTTCCAAAAGCAAACATCAATCCATTGAGAATAATTTGACGTTTGCTCTTTACATTTTTAGCTAAAAAACCGATTGCAGTTATATTGGTACAAAGTGGACATGGGCTAATGGTGGTCATTAGTCCTAGAATGAAAGCTGTAAGAACAGGAAAAGTACTATTTGCAAGTATGCTGTGAAGAAGTTCCATAAAGAATTGAGAATGTAGAATGTAGAATTAAGAATTAAGATCCCGATAGCTATCGGGAGAATTGAAAATTTTATATTGATTCGTTCTAAAAAGAAAAATTCTGTGTGACTTTGTGAAAAGCTTTGTGGAACTTTGTGGTATAGCTTTTTTTTACTATTACACAAAAAATACAAAAGAACACCACTAAAAACACAAAGATGAAACATTTGAGAAACCGAAAACAAATTATCTAATATCATTCGGGGTTGATTAATCGGCGGAATGATTAAATTAAGTAATTGGCAAAATATAATGTACCATTTAAAAAGATTTTTTTTAAAGCAAAGATGCAAAGACATAAAGTCGCAAAGTATATAAATTATTGTAAATCAAGTATTTTTTAGCCTCTTTGCGACTCCCGCCTTGCGGGACAAATTTAGCGACTTAGCGTTCAAAATACGACATTATATTAGCACACTTACTTAATAGCACCTCAAAAAAAGAGACAACCAATTTTCTTTTAAATCTTTTTGGCACAATCATTGTTGCAATTTCAGGTGGCAAAAATGTTATCTCACATTGTATTATGAAACGAGCATAAACGCAGGCTTTCACCAATTCAAATGAAAATGGAATGCGAGTTCCATGTGACCATTAAAATACAAATTATTTCCAGATGAAAATTTCCATTAAAATATCCTTGTTACTCCTGCTTTTGTGTTTGTGTTTGGTTTCAGCCATTCGCAGTCAGGGCAACATAGTAAATTTGCAACGAATACCCGAACAAGAAGCATTAAAACAAACAGAAAAACTCCAACAAGAACTTGGTTTGACAGATGAACAAACCCGACAAATATATGAAATAAATTTACGTTATGCCCGCGAACGACAGATATCGAATACCAGAACCCAGGCAATGGAACGAATAAAAAATAAAAATGCAGAATATGAACAAATTCTTAATTCCGAGCAAAATAACCGACTTCAGAATAAACGCTACGAACGTACCTCATTTTCATCACCATCGGTAAACCGGAATCAATTTAATCAACCATCAGGTTTGCGTTCTTCGGCAGAATATCGTTCAAATCTTTCTGTTCGGGCTATTTCCAACGATATAAATGCCCGAAACAGTTCTCGATCTATTAAAACTCAAACTCCTACAAATGGACAACCGACTCAACATCCTCAAGGCGCTCGTGGAAATACAACTACTACCCGAACATCACAGATAAATATTCCCAACTCAACATCACGAATTCAAACTGCACCAAGTTCACCTTCAGTAAGAACTCAATCCTCATCAAATTCAACCCGAAGGTAAATAATGGCAAATTCGTATTTTAGCTTTAAACAATTTACCGTTTACCACAACCTATGCGCCATGAAAGTAGGTATTGATGGCGTTTTATTGGGTGCTTGGGCAACTGTAATTCAAACGGAATCAATTTTGGACATAGGAACAGGCACTGGCTTAATTGCTTTGATGCTTGCGCAACGAAGTTCAGCACAAATTGACGTCATTGATATTGATAATAATGCCGTACAACAAGCCAATGAAAATATAGCCAATTCTCCATGGTCTAATCGAATACATTCCGAGAAAATTTCTTTGCAACTCTTTGCAGAAAAAACGATGAAGCGTTATGACCTGATTGTCTCCAATTCTCCTTTTTTTATCAATTCTACCAAAACACCTTCCGAAGTCAGAACCACAGCACGTCATACGGATACACTTACTCATGAAGAGTTAATAATAAATGCATTAAGACTTCTGAAACCAACAGGCAGAATATGCATTATTCTACCTGTAAATGAAGGTTTCCGTTGTTTAGGATTTGCCTTAAAAATAGGCTTTCATTGTACCAAAAAGTGTACTGTTTTTCCTAAACCCAATTCTGCTGCAAAGCGTTTATTGCTAGAATTATCTGTTCAGCCATCAGCAGAAATCGAATCGGAACTGACAATAGAAAGTAACGAACGCCACCATTATTCTCCGGAGTTTACACTTTTGGCTAAAGATTTTTATCTGAAACTTTAAATGATTGCAAGTTACAAATATTTAGTTACAAGTGTTTAGTTACAGGTTACAAGTCTGTTAATGCAGATTATGGCGTATAAAATTAATCATAAATCATAGATTCATTTCATTTTCAATCCCGATTTTTATCGGGACAAATTGGCTCATTTTCAAATTAACTTTGGCTCTATAACGTTTTGGGTGGTTAACCTACATGGTTCCCTTTCTAAAAAAATTGGACCTACCTGCAGTAGGCAGGCACATAGTTAAACATAGCTTGAAAACACATAGTTACACATAGTTTTTTTACTGAAATATGATAGAAACACATAGCGAATAACTTCGTTATTCTTTTGGTAACCAATGATTTGATTATGTATTCAATTTATTTTTGAATAAAAATAAAAACTATGTGTTACTCCCGCTACTCGGGATGTGCCATATGCTTTTCTTACTAATTTTTTACTATGTGTCAATGTCTTAAAATTATATTACCCATCTTAAACGTTTTAGTGTCTTAACTACTAGACTACAACAAAGCCTGCACTTTGGCTGCTAATGCAGCTTTTTGGGTTGCACCAATTTGTTTATCGACCAATTGTCCATCTTTGAAAAACAAAATGGTTGGAATATTGCGAATGCCATATTCAGTTGGGGTTTCCACATTATCGTCAACGTTCATTTTTCCAATAATTACTTTTCCTTCGTATTCTTTTGCTAACTCTTCCACAACCGGACCTACCATGCGGCAAGGACCACACCATTGTGCCCAAAAGTCAATTACTACGGGTTTGCCACTGTTCAAAATCTCTTTGATGTTCTGATCTGTAATTTCTAAAGCCATGATACTATATGTTTAATAATTAATAACTTAAAATGAATAATTGTAATCGGTCTGATAAATAATTCTATTGTTTTGAAAAGAGTAAAATCAAACTGAACAGACTTTAAACAGACAAGCGTTTAAATTGTTTTTCAAATGCAAAAAATTTTCATTATTTCAACTTATCGAACGCATTAATGCACTTGAAAATCAAGAATTCTCTCTTCACGTGCGTGTTTGAGTAACCGATATACTTTTTTATTTATCTGAATGCGGTGTTGGCGAGCAAACAGCAACACTTTATTGGGCGAAACTTCGTCAACCACCTGCATATAAAGATTCACATTTCCTTTGTTTGTCATTACCATATCGGTAAATTCTAATACAAATTCCTCACTTAATTGTTGAAGTGGAATGGTAAGCGTCAAAGTATTGATTAATTTATCTTTAATATCAGAAAAAACTTCAATTTTTTGAATTTTCAATTCCAATTCCTTGGGAGCATTAGCATCTGAAGAACTGGGTTTATTATATTTAAAATCAGATCCTTTTTCCTGAACTACAGCATGAATATACAAATACAGGTCTTTGATCATGTATTTTCCAAATTCAATATAATTTTTTCCAAACAAAGCAAATTCATAGGCACCAACATAATCTTCAATGGTAAAAACTCCATAAGCGTTACCTGCTTTGGAAGTACTGTGTCGGAGATTTGTTACCATGCCACCAATTTTAATGGCTTTTCCCAGCAATTGTTGAAAATCCTTTAAATCGGCAGTAGTCGTATTGCAAATGTGATTAATTTCAAATTCAAATTCGTCGAGCGGATGTGCCGAAAGATACATGCCAATTAAATCGCGTTCCTTATTGAGTTTTTCCAATGGTGACCATTCTGAAGCGTAAGGAATTTCGGGTTTTGAAATTTCAACGGCATCAAAACCTCCAAAAAGTGAATTGCTAGACATGGACACATCGGTTTGGTATTTATTTCCATACCGAAGAATGGTTTCCAATACTTGTTCACCTTTGCTGTTTTCGGAAAATAATTGTTCGCGTCGCACATCGGTAAAACTATCGAAAGCACCTGACAGCGACAAACTTTCAATAGCACGTTTATTACACGAAGTTAAGTTTACACGTTCAATTAAATTAAACATGCTTATGTATTTTCCATTTGCATTTCGTTCTTGTACAATAGCTTCAACAGCTCCCTCGCCTACACCTTTTACACCGCCCAGCCCGAAACGAATATTACCATCTTTGGTTACTGTAAAAGTTAAATCACTTTCATTCACATCGGGTCCAAGTACATTCATTCCGAGGTTTTTACATTCGTCCATGAATTTTCCAACTTCGGTAATGTCGTCTTTGTTGCGGGTTAAGTTGGCAGCCATAAATTCTGCCGGATAATTTGCTTTTAGGAAAGCCGTTTGATAAGCAATCCATGAATAACAAGTGGCATGTGATTTATTGAAAGCATATTTGGCAAATTCAGCCCAATCCGCCCAGATTTGTTCGAGTTTTTCGATTGGACCGAAACCGTTTTTCTGACAACCCTCGATGAATTTTACTTTCAGGGCTTCCATCTTTTCGGTGAGTTTTTTCCCCATCGCTTTCCGCAATTCGTCAGACTGACCCCGAGTGAAACCCGCCAAATCGCGGCTCAAAAGCATGACTTGTTCCTGATAAACCGTGATACCATGGGTTTCGTTCAGGCGTTTCTCCATGATTGGAAATGGATATTCAATCTTTTCACGTCCGTGTTTTCTATTGATAAACTGCGGAATATACTGCATCGGACCGGGCCGATACAAGGCATTCATAGCAATTAAATCCTCGAATTGGGTTGGTTTCAATGCTTGCAAATGCTTTTGCATACCCGCCGATTCAAACTGAAACGTTCCAACAGTAAGTCCTTTGCTGAACAATTCGTAGGTTCTTTTGTCGTCGATAGGAATGTTATCAATATCCAAATCGATGCCTTTCGATTTTTTTATATTTGCCAGGGCTTCTTTGATAATTGACAAAGTTTTAAGTCCCAGAAAGTCCATTTTAATCAGACCAATTTCCTCAATTACAGAACCTTCGTACTGAGTTACCAGCATTTCTTCGTTGGTTTCCTTGTCGACTGCTGTGCTTAAAGGCACTAAATTAGTCAAATCGTCGGCTCCGATAATTACACCACAGGCATGAACACCAACTTGTCGCACCGTTCCTTCCAACATTTCGGCATAGCGAATTGTACTCGAAAGGTTTGGATCATAAGAATCGCGTGCAGCTTTCAGTTCGGGAACATACTTCATGCAATTGGCAATGGTCACTTTTGTTGGTTTTCCATCAACACCTTCGGGCAATTTATCGGGAATCAGTTTGGTGAGTCGGTCGGCTTCGGCAAGTGGTAGTCGCTGTACACGCGCCACATCTTTTATCGACGATTTTGTAGCCATTGTACCATAGGTAATGATGTGAGCAACACGTTCTTTTCCGTATTTATCGGTTACCCAACGCAAAACCTGACCACGTCCATCATCATCAAAATCAATATCAATATCGGGCATGGAAATACGGTCGGGATTCAGGAAACGCTCAAACAGTAAATCGTATTTTAACGGGTCAATATCTGTAATTCGCAGACAATACGCCACTACTGAACCTGCAGCCGAACCACGTCCCGGACCAACAGAAACTTTCATATCGCGCGCCGCAGCTATAAAATCCTGTACAATAAGAAAATAGCCTGGAAAACCCATGGTTTTCATTACGCCAAGTTCAAAATCGATACGCTCGGACGTTTCTGCATCCATATTTTCGCCATAACGCTGTTTGGCTCCTTCGAGTGTCAGTTTCCGCAAATAATCGGCTTCGAGTTTTACGCGAACCACTTTATCGTAACCACCCAATTCAGTAAACCAGGTGCCAAATTCTTCGCGCAGCATTTCTTCGGAATAATTTGCACGATAATCTTCCAACGTACCAAAATCGGCGGGAATAGGAAAAACCGGCATCATGGCATTGGAATCAATGTCGTAATATTCAACTTTTTCGGCAATTTCGACTGAGTTTTCGAGTGCTTCGGGTATATCGGCAAAAATTTGCCACATTTGTTCCGGTGTTTTGAGCCATTCTTGTTTGGTATAGCGCATCCGGTTCGGGTCGTCCATTTCCTTTCCGGTACTCAGGCAAATTAAGCGTTCGTGGGCTTCGCCATGTTCTTCTTCAACAAAGTGCACATCATTAGTAGCCACCAATTTAGTGTTGGTTTTCCGCGCCAACTTGATGAGTTCTATGTTTTGAATTTGTTGCTTTTCGAAGCAGGAATAATCGGCGTTTGGTTTGTCGGTTTTGTGTCGTTGAAGTTCTATATAAAAATCGTCGCCAAAAACACGTTTGTACCACAAAACAGCTTTTTCGGCTTCATCCAAATTTCCACTTTCCACTTTTTTGTGAATTTCGCCACCCAAACAAGCAGACGAAGCTATCAATCCTTCGCTGTATTTTTCCAATATTTCATGGTCAATACGAGGACGATAATACATTCCTTCGATATAGCCGAGCGACACCAGTTTGCAAAGATTTCTGTAACCAATTTTATTTTTAGCAAGCAACACCAGATGATAACCGCTGCGATCTTCCTGACCATCTTTTGAATGTAAACCCCGACGAGCCACATAGGTTTCGCAACCAATAATGGGTTTGAATAATTTTTTGGTAGCCTGATTTATTTGCTCAGTAAGCCCGGCTTTTTCGTCATCCGAAATCCCCTCAGCTGAAAGTTGTTTATTTAAGGCGGAAATTTGGGCTTTAACCTTCCCGTTTTTCTTTTTTGTATAATTGAAAAATTCTTTAATTCCAAACATACTTCCGTGGTCGGTGAGTGCCACTGCATTCATTCCACTTTTGGAGGCTTTGTCTACCAAACCCGAAATGGAAGACATACCATCGAGAACAGAATAATGCGAGTGAACGTGAAGATGGACAAAAGAATTCATGTATAAGTGCTTGTTTTAGGGAGTTTTACAAATTGATAATACAACTTGGCTTTGTGTTGCCAAAGATAAAGCAAATTTTGAAAACGACGGATAGTTTTAAAAAGAAGTTATTGACAAATTTGGAAACTGCATGTTTGAAAAGGTGGAAATAGTATTATGGTAGGAGTTTAGAGGCAAATATAAAAAACAAAAATATATGGAATTTCATTCAAATTTGACTGCTTGAAAAAATAAATCGTCATTTTTCGTACATCAATTAAAGGTTAATTTTGGCACATAGATCCTTATAATTTTCATATAGTGTCATATAGTACAATTGTTAGTAAATCTTTGTGTTAATTCTCTGATTACAATGTTTATAAAATACAACTTTATATTCATACCTCTTCTAATTACAAAATTTGAGGATTAAAATCCAACAAATTCCTGGAAATTATCGGGTGTGATTGCTTGAAATTTAGCTGTGGGGTAAGCTTTTGCAAAATCATTTGGGATTTTACTTGTTTTTCTTGTATTCCATTTGAATTCATAGGCATATATTTGCCCATCATATTCTTCGATGTAGTCTATTTCCTTTTGAGCTTGCGTTCTCCAGAACCATTGATTAGCATATCCGTTGGTATATTGAAGTTTCTTAATTCGCTCCGAAATTAAAAAGTTTTCCCATAAAACACCGATGTCAGAGCGCAATTCAATCGGATTATAATTAGCTATCAATGCATTTCTAATTCCATTATCGTAAAAGTAGATTTTCTTACAAAATTTTAATTCATTGTGCAAATTCCTGCTAAATGAAGGTAAACGAAATATAACAAAAGCTTGTTCGAGCAAAAAGATATATTTTTCAACCGTTTTATTATCTAATCCACACAAATTCCCCAATTCGGTGTATGAAACCTGAGAGCCCACTTGAAAAGCCAAAGCTTGCAATAATTTGACAATTCTATCGCTTTTTTTTATATTTTCCCAACGCAGCACATCTTTATACAAATAACTGGTTGACAGACTTCTGAGAATAGCTACAGCATCTTTGTATTGCATAACCACATCCGGATAATATCCAAATATTAAACGTTGATCAAGTAACTTTTTTTCTTCCCAAAATCCATGATAATGAACCATTTCGGCAAAAGATAGCGGGTACAGTATATATTCCCATTTCCTACCGGTAAGTGGTTCGTTAATTTTATTGGCAAGGTCAAACGATGAACTTCCCGTGGCAATGAGCTGAATATCTTTTAGTTGATCGGTTACAATTTTTAATTTCAAACCAATGTTCAGTATATTCTGCGCCTCATCAATTATAAGAATTTTTTTATTGCCTATAATCGATTTGGCAACAGATAAAGAAAAGTTTTCAAAAATTGATTGCACTTCAACATTATCGCCTTCGAGCCAAACAGCATCGTTGTTATCCTTAAATTTCGCGACTAATAATGATGATTTACCTACCTGACGAGGTCCCATTATAATTATTGCTTTCCCACTAAATAATCGTTTGTCGATTTCTTTGCTTAGAATTCTTTCAACCATGATAATAATTTTTTGCAAAAATAATCATTGTTTTTGAATTAATCCCCATTTATTATAATATTTGAGGATTACAATCCTTGAATATTGCAATATTTGAGGATTATGATTTATTTTCTAATAAATTTCTGGAAATTATAAGGTGTGATTGCTTGAAATTTAGCTGTGGGGGTAAGCTTCTGCAAAATCTCTTGGGATTTTACTCGTTTTTTGTATTCCAGTTGAATCAGTAGACATAGATTATATGTCCAAAAAAAACATTTTTTCATTTTAAGTAGGTAGAATCTAATCAGACTTTTTTTATGTCATTTTATAAACCAGTGCATTAATATTCATCCCCGCTCCAACAGATGCGAAAATCAGCAGATCATCCTTTTGAATTTGGTGATGATTCAGTTTGTTTTTAACTAACAAATCAAACATGGTTGGTAAAGTCGCGACAGAAGAATTACCCAATTTGGCAATTGTCATGGGCATGATATTTTCAGGTGCATCGTCTATTTCGTAAAGTGCGTAAAGCCTTTTTAAAATGGCATCATCCATTTTACCATTGGCTTGATGGATCAGCACTTTATTGACTTTGGTGATGTGAATATCCGCTTTATCAAGACAGGCTTTGATGGCTTGAGGAACAGTTTCGAGTGCATATTGATACAGCCGTCGTCCATTCATTTTAAGAAACAAATCATCTTTTTTCTCGAAATCAGGATTGTACGATTTACCCATAAACAAAAGTCCTGCATGTGAATAAGTGTCCGAACGTGTTTTATGCGCCAGTATTCCAATAGGCGTATCGCTTTCCTTGGCTTCGAGTAGCACTGCTCCTGCTCCATCGGCATACAGCATACAATCTCTGTCGTGCGGATCGCTGATGCGGGATAAAACATCTGCACCAATCACCAATATTTTTTTTGCATCGCCGGATTTAATAAAATAATCGGCTTGTATAAGTGCTTGTAACCAACCCGGACAACCAAAAGTGATATCGTATGCAATTGTTTCGGGATTTTTAATTTCGAGTTTATGTTTCACTTTTGAAGCCAAACTGGGAACATGATCTACCGCTCTGTTGTTGAATAAGGTATCGCCAAAATTGTTCGCTACTATGATATAATCCAAATCCTCTTTATCAATATTCGCAGACTTTATGGCTTCCACGCCTGCAAAAAAAGCTATATCAGAGGTTTTTAGATTGTCGGTAATATAGCGACGTTCCTCGATTGTGGTAATTTCCAAAAATTTATCAACAATTTCCTGATTTGATTTATTAATTTTTTCCCCATTCGTTTCGTAAAATTCATTGATGAGAAAATCATTATTGGACATTCTTTTTTCTGGAATGTAATTACCTGTACCGGTTATTACACTATATATTTTTGTATTCATTTTTAAATAATTTCTGTTGATTAAAAGCGTTTTGTTTTATTGTTTGATTTCGGTTACAAAGGGTTGTTATAAAACAGAATAAATATCACATAATCAAATATAAGGCTGAATTAAAATTACATATTATACATTAAGAAAAAATTAAAAACAAAACCGCAAAGATTTATATACATGATAATAAAAAAACTAAAGAAAATACGCAAACTGAACATGCCGATTAATCGGTGGAGAAAAACAGTCAGTTTTTCTTAGCGTCTTAGTTTCTTTGTATTAAAAAGATAAAATTTTATTACGAAGTATTGGGTACAAAGTTAGAAAAATAAATTTGAACTCATTGGAATTAGCTACTTTATAATCACTTTTTGACAGTAATAATAGCAATTTTTTATTTAATGAGCAACTCATAAATCTCATTCACAATAGTTTCTGTCTCGCCTGTGACAGAATATGCAGCCTGCAAATAAAACGGTTCTCGTACAGTAAGACTTTCGGCAATAAATTGTAGTAAATCTTCTCCTTTTCGTTCAGCAAGTAATGGTCGTTTATAGGCACGAGAGGTTTCAAGTCGATTTGCTAATTGTGTGGAAGAAAATTTCAAATAAAAAGTCAATCCAGTGGCATTCATAAATTGTATATTGTCGAAGAAACAAGGTGCACCACCACCGGTAGAGATAATAACATTATCAAATTCAGCAAGTTCGTGCAGACATTTTTGTTCAAGTATGCGGAATTCCGCCTCACCAAATTCGACAAAAATCTGAGATACCGTTTTAAAATACTTTTTCTCGATATGTGCATCCATATCCACAAAACTGTAATTCAAGCGAGTCGCCAACAATTTGCCAATAGTCGTTTTGCCCGACCCCATATACCCAATAAGAAAGATTCGATTCATATATATAATGTATCTGCTATAATATCAAATACTTAGATTTTAGATAAGCAAAAGACAAAAATAGTGATAAAAAATCATGTTCGGGCAAGTTTGCTAAAAAAAATAATTGTTATGTCACTTAACATTGCATTTTGCGTTGATTGCGCGGAAGTCCCAAAAAAGATTGTGCAAGCCATAAGGTACGAATGGTGGGGATTATTTGGGGCTGGGGATTTTTTTACAAGAATACCGGCTACTCTAGGCATAGCTCAAACAAGTTTGGCTCTGCACTCGCTTACTCGGCATTTGCCCTGCGGAGCTACCCTTAATAAACTTTCAGGCAAAGCCTGACCGCTTCCAGCCCACAAATTTCTCTTATTATAACTCTATTTTGATTTATTTACGAAAGAAGCTGCTTTTATTCATCGACATCTGGTATGATATTACGGTATTGCTCTGGAAGTTCAGAAGCAAATTTGTAAGTAGAGACTCCCATAGGTTTACTCATATCTCAAAAAACATATTCAACGATACTTTGTTTTTTACGATTTACATAGGATAATGCCTATTGAACGGTTTTCGTGTGGTAAGCGAACTAAATCATCAAGAGCTGAAAGGTAGAAATTTAATTTTCCAAGATATTCGGGTTTAAATGCACCTCGCTTGAGTTCAATTGCCACCAAGCACTGCAACTGACGATTGAAGAAAAGCAGGTCAACAAAATACTCCTTTTCCTCAATTATTAAGCGGTGTTGATTTCCTATAAATGAAAAATCCTTACCAACGACATAATAAAATTCTTATATTGTTGACTATCTCATTTTCCAAGACTAGCTCATCCCATTCATCATCAGGAGATTCGATATTGATATAATCCAACAAATATTCATCTTTAAATGAAAATAAAGCCTTACGTCTGAGATCAATATCTGATATGGTTTTTTTTTGAAAAATATTAGGTAATTCGCCACTTTTACCAAAAAGATTTCCTTTTAAGTGATATTGCAATGTCCTATAGCTCCAAAACTCCGTGGCACATCTTTCAATATAAAAGAGGCGTTCTTCTAATGCTTTTGCTTTAACGAGTATTTCATGATGGTGAGAAAAACCGAAAGATAAAAAACTATTCAAAGGGAGATTTATAATTTCGCCCGACAATGTCGGACGATTAGACGTTGAAATTTCGTCAGTCTTTGATTGGTGATTTACCAATAGAATATCTGTTTGAATTTCGTCCGACACTGTCGGACGAAATTCTGTCCTTTGATTATCAGTTTTTTGAATGCAATGCTCCCATTCTTCATAAAACTGCCTCATTCGCTTTAAATTAGCAGGAGAAAAACCCCTTAACCCCGGTAGTTCTTGTTGCAAGCTTACTGATATTGTTTCCAAAGCACTTGTACCCCAAAAATTATTACGGCTGTTGTCAGAAATAAATTTCCCAATACCAAAATAAAGCGAAAGCATTTCTCAATTGACCAGCGATGCTGCGCGATAACGACTTTGCAAGATGGCACTTTTAATTGCCTCAATAGCCTGATTATAGTTTACAATTGAGTGTTGTTCCATAATTTATATCGACATTTTTAATTTGTGCAAAAGTATAACATTTTGGCGATTGATAAAAATTATTGTAAAAGGTGCTGAATATCCGGTACTATTGCGCCCCAAATTTATTACTAACCTGAGTTCGGGATAAGAATTTTAAAATTCAATTGATAATTGAGGTG
>JACDZH010000027.1 GCA_013426815.1 Paludibacter sp. | reverse complement strand
ACTGCAAAGTAACTAATTTTATTTCAATTAATTACAACTTATATAATGTCTAATAAAAATCACATTGTAAAACAACAGAAGTGAAACAATGCAAACGCTAGTAAAACTAACCTTTGTACAGCTATATGCACATACTTAATAACATTCTAGATTAGAAATACCAATCTAAAAATTAAGTTTAACAAATTTTGTCCCAAAACCCCGCCCGATAAATAGGGCAAATGGGAGGTATGAAACGAGTGATTTATAGATTTCTGTTGTAAATTGTATTAAGAAACTAAAGTTACCACTGCCAATTTAGGGGTTTGTGGCGATTAGTTTCTTTTCAGTTATATATATCAAGTATGAACTTAAAAAGCAATTATTCTGTTTATGAAACAGTACAAATTCTTGGTGTTTTGCTCTATACAAAACACTTATACGAAACTTGATTTGCGTACAACCTCAATTAAATCAAGATGTAGAATTTAAACTTAGCTAATTATTATGTTAATTAATGTTAAATGAATACGCAACATCTTTATTCAATTATCCAAAAAACAAAAAAAATACATATTCAATTAATTCTTTTTTTGTAATTTTGTGAAGTAAAACCAAACCACTTTTAGATGAAAAAAATTATTTTATTATTAAGTATAATATTGAGCTATTTCGCAATAATTCATGCACAAAAAGTTGGGCTTGTACTTAGTGGTGGTGGGTCAAGAGGGATTACGCACATTGGTGTTATAAAGGCATTAGAAGAAAATAATATTCCAATTGATTATGTGGCAGGAACTTCGATGGGAGCTATTGTGGGCGGAATGTATGCAATGGGTTATATACCCGACGAAATTATAGAAGTAATAAAATCCGAAGACTTTAAGCGCTGGTCTACTGGCGATTTGGATCCAAATTACGTATTCTATTATCGTAATGCCGATCCCAAACCAAGTATTATCGATTTGCGGTTCAAACTCAATAGTGTTGATTCCATAAATTTTAGAACAAATTTTTTACCAACCAATTTGGTTTCACCCCGCCAGATGAATTATGCATTTGTACCTCTATTTTCGCAAGCTAATGCTCTTTCCGGTGGAAATTTCGACAGCTTATTTGTTCCATTCCGATGTGTTGCTTCCGATATTTATAAAAAGGAGGCTGTTGTTTTTCGTCGAGGTGTGTTGGGTGACGCAGTGCGTGCTTCTATGAGTTATCCGTTTATGTTTAAACCAGTTACGATTGATAATCGTTTACTATTTGATGGTGGTATTTTCAATAATTTTCCGGTAGATGTGATACGTAATGATTTTAACCCCGATTTTATTATCGGCAGTGTAGTTGTAAATAATCCACAAAAGCCTGACGAACAAGATATAATCATGCAAATCCAAAATATGATTATGAATAAAACGGATTATTCAATACCCAAAGAAGACGGTATTATGCTAGATTTCAAATTGGATAAGGTTAATATGTTCGATTTCTCGAAAGTTGATGAATTGGTTAAGGTAGGATATAACGAGGTGATAAAACATTTGGACGAAATAAAAGAACGTATCCCACATCGTGTTTCGCTGGATGTGGTGAACGAAAAACGCAAGGTATTCAGAAATTTATTTCCTACTTTAATATTTAGAGACATAACTGTTGATGGTGTTGACAGCCTGCAAAAGCAATATGTAAAGCGAGTATTTCATTCAAAAAACGAGATTTTTGACTTGAATGAATTTAAAGAAGCCTATTTTAATTTGATTTCTGACGATAAAATTTCAGAAGTAATTCCTCATGCCATTTATAACGCTTCTACCGGTTTTTTCGATTTGCATTTAAATGTTAGAGCACAAAATAGATTGAAAGTATCAATTGGTGGAAATATTTCAACTTCAACTTCCAATCAGGCTTTTTTGGGATTGACCTATCAAAATTTGAATGAATATGCGCAAACTACTTATGTTGATGCTCAGTTTGGAAAAATGTACAATGGATTTGGACTTGGAACACGTATTGATTTACCTACTCAACCGGGAACCTATCTGAAACTAGCACTTGTACTACATAAATTCGATTATTTTGTTGGAAATCGATTGTTTTACGCAGATATTCGATCGGCAAACTTTACACAATCTGAAGGATACGGTAAGTTTAGCATCGGTTTTCCACTCACTACGAAAGGTAGATTGGAATATGGAGTAGGTTATAGAGTTTTAGCGGATTATTACCGATTGGACAGTGTTATGGTAAATCCTGTTGACGAAAATGAAAGAAGTTTATTCTCGCTTGGTAGCGTATTTGCCAAGATTGAAAATTATACTTTAAATAATGTAATGTATCCAACAAAGGGTTATCAACATTCAACTTCTATTCAATTAATTGGAGGTGAAGAGACCTTTACTTCAACTAAACATCCATCACAAAATGTTACAGGTGAAATGGATTTATGGTTACTTTATCGTGCAAAAATGGAGCAGTATTATCCTGTTACATCTCGTTTTACATTGGGTACTTATTTTGAGTTAGCATTATCTTCACGAAAATTGCTGCAAAACTATTTAGTCAGTGTATACGAAGCACCAACTTTTCAGCCTACACCACATAGTCGAACCGTTTTTAATGATGCTTTTTGTGCCAATCAGTTTGCAGCTTTTGGATTGAAACCAGTATATAATCTTACTGATCATTTGCATGTAAGAGGTGAAGCTTATTGGTTTTTTCCCTACAAAAGTATTTACCGCATGCCAAATAATTTGGCTGCATATACTGTACCATTCCATTCATCGCAACTAATGCTGGAATCATCAATGGTACTAAATTTCAAGATTGCTTCGGCAAGTATGTTTTTAAATTATTATAGTTCGGCAATTAGTCATTGGAATTTTGGTGTCAATATTGGATTCCTACTTTACAATCCTAAATTTACTGACTAATATTTTGTAAAAAAATTAAAGCGAAGAATTGAGAACCCGATAGTTATCGGGAGAATTGGATTTTTTTCGGTTTGTTATATCTCAATTTTCGGTTTTATACACTTTGATTACCTATTTGAGAAGATCACTTTTTGCTTCCGATAAGTTCACGTTTTCAATATTTCGTTTTAATTTATTAAATCCTGCCCGTAAAATCGCCGAATGACAAAAAGTGAACTTAAAATCTGCTTCGGTCACATTTTTCCAATCATTGTATTGCCAATCAATTATTTGTGGTATTGGCTTGAGTTCATTATGAGCATGGTGTTTAGCCCATTTTTTATTCCATGGACAAATATCAGCACAAATATCACAACCTAAAACACAATTGGAAAGTTGACTTTGAAATTCAACTGGAATGTCTTTTTTATTTTCGATGGTTAGGTAAGAAATACATCGACGTGCATCTAATGATCCATTTTTAAGTGCTTTAGTTGGACATGCATCTATGCAGCGGTTACAAGTACCACAACGGGAAGGTATGGGCGTGTCATATTCTGTTTCGATATTTAACAATAAAATTCCAATATAAGTATATGAACCCAAGCCCGGATGTATTAATTGGGTATGTTTACCAATCCACCCCAACCCTGCACGTTCAGCCCAACGGCGTTCAAGTACTGGTGCCGAATCCACAAAGATATGTTGTTGATGGTTATTTACACTTTCTGATCCATAAATAGCACAAATTTGCTTATCAAGCTCATTCAGTTTGGCTTTCATCACCGTGTGGTAGTCGGTTTCGCTGTATGAATATTTTGCAATTTGTGGCACCGAAACATCTTGTTTTTGAGAAGGAAAGTAATTCATTAATACCACTACCACCGATTTGCAACCTGTCACCAGTTTTCGTGGGTCGATGCGTTTTTCAAAGTTTCTGGCTAAATAATCCATTTCGCCATGTTGACCACTCTTTAACCACGATTCCATAAATCTGGCATCGTCTGTCAATTCATCTGCTTTGGCAATACCAAATGCATCAAAACCAAGCGAGTGTGCAATTTGTTTGATCATTGAAACAAAATGGTAAGTAAGTGTGCTAATATAATGTCGTATTTTGAACGCTAAGTCGCTAAACTTGTCCCGCAAGGCGGGAGTCGCAAAGACGCTAAAAAATACTTGATTTACAATAATTTATATTCGTTGCGACTTTGTGTCTTTGCATCTTTGCGTTAAAAAAATCTTTTTAAATGGTACATTATATTTTGCCAATCACTTAAATCGAAATAAATACAATTCAAGTGGTTTTTACAAACATTTTTCAATCTCCTTACTCAGATCTTTGAAACTGAGACTACGAGCTATTATGTTTCCTTGTTTGTTCATTAAAAAAGTAGTTGGAACCGATGTGATATTATACGAAGCAATAACAGTGGTGTTAGGTCCATTCTCGTCACGAACACAAATCCAAGGAATATTAGCAACCGATTTTTCCCAAAACTGTTTGTTTCTGTCGAGCGAAATCTGAAAAATGTCAAATCCCCTACTGTGATATTTATTGTACAATTCGCGTAAAGCAAAAGTATAGTCTACACTCTGATCGCTTTCGTAAGCTGAAAAATCGATTAAAATTACTTTACCTTCAAATTGCGAAAGTTTCCTTTCTACCTTGTTTTTATCGGGTAAAGTAATTTCGATATAGCCTTTCCCTTTGGTTTCTAATATTTTATCCCACGATTCTTTTTGATTGGCTTTACGCTCCGTAAGAATTGCATCCATAACCAGATTGTATAGGTTTTTACTTCGCTCATATTCAGGCATAAAGGTGTAATATGAAGTGGCTACGGCAGCACAATATGGTTTGTCGGATTTATTATAGGGTGAAAAAATGTAGCTATTGTTTATTTTCTGAAATATGGCAAAATAGGCTACAGCAGATCTTGGATTGTGTAAAATCATCGTTCCTGCCATTTTTTTATGTACTTCAATGTCCTTTTCAATTTCCGAAATCCTGCCATTTTGCTCATCTACACTCATGTCTGAGTTTAAAGCATTTGCCTTGCGTTGGATATTCATTACCGATTTACGCAATTGTTGAATTTGTACTGAAGTTTCAGAACCTGTTATAATATAGTTAGTTGCAAAATTATCTACATTCGCTGCAATGTTAATCTCTTCGCATGAATCTACTGCAAAAGTTATAACTTTATCTTTTAACCGTAAACTATAAAAATCGGGGTAAGTTGGTCGAGCTGAATTAAAACTAAATTCTCCATCGGCACTCAGTTTTGTAGAGTCCAGTATATCAGTTTTTTGCAACCCTGTGTGTTCAATGTACAGCATTTCACCGGCTGCATCTTTCACTGTTCCACTAACATGAAAGTGCTTGTTTCTGTTACATGAAGCTAATCCGGTAAATATAATCAATAAAATGAGTGTTTTTTTCATATCATTACTCCAATTGTATGATAAACGGAATGAGAAAAAGGCATTTTTTTAATTAGTCTTAAATACATACTTTATATTTGACAATTGTTCGTTTGCTTCCACAATTTTCTTTTTTAAACCTTCCTTATATACTTTCAATTTGGTTTGCAATTGTTCGTCTTCAATTGCCATTATTTGTACAGCCAAAATTGCAGCATTCAATGAAGCATCAATCCCAACTGTTGCTACTGGAATTCCGGGAGGCATTTGCACAATTGCCAATAAAGCATCCATGCCATCGAGCGTGGAATTTATCGGCACTCCAATGACAGGGATAGTAGTCATAGAAGCAATAACACCAGGCAGATGCGCAGCCATTCCTGCTGCGGCGATGATCACTTTAATGCCGTTTTTTTGCGCATTAGTTGCAAATGTTTCCACTTCACGCGGTGTTCGATGTGCCGATAATGCATTGATCTCAAAAGGAATTTCGAATTCATTGAGTAAAACAGCAGCTTTTTCCATAACGGGCAAATCGGATGTACTGCCCATAATAATACTTACTTTTGGTTTCATGATTGATGAATTTGAGGCATTTTTACAAACATTAAAGTATTGTAAAAATTAAAATTTATTTTATCTCTATTTAGTAAGTTGACGATAATCTATCCAATCAAAGCTTCGTATTCAGCTGCCGAAAGTAACAAATCGAGCTGAGATGGATTTTTTATAGAAATTTTTACCATCCAACCATCATTGTAGGGATCGTCATTCACCATTTCAGGATTGTCATCGAGATCATCATTGTATTCGAGTATTTCACCATCAACGGGTAAATATAAGTCCGATACAGTTTTTACAGCTTCTACAGTACCAAAGACTTCACCCTCCGCTAGTGTTTCTCCTACTGTTTCAACTTCAACAAAAACAATTTCGCCCAATTCATTTTGAGCAAAATCTGTAATGCCCACATAAGCAATTTCGCCTTCAATGCGAATCCATTCATGTTCTTTTGTGTACTTTAAATTTGCAGGTACGTTCATAATAGTTTTTTTTAAGTTATAAAAAGTTCAAGTATTTCAATTTAATTTCAAAATCAAGTTGTTTTGCTGCTGTTTATTTAATATTTAACTCGCATAATAAAGGTCGATGGTCGGAGTAATTTACGTTGTCAACCTTGAATATCATAGGTGTAAATGCAGTCGAATCATAAAGAACATAATCGATCCGAAAATGGTAATATTTATCGTTGAATGTACAACCAAAACCTGTACCAATCTCCGAAAAAGCATCTTTCAATTTTCCTTTTACCTGCGAGTATGCATAAGAAGATGGAACATCATTAAAATCGCCACAAACAATTACTTTGTAAGGTGATGTAGCAATAACATGGGTTACAGCATCGGCTTGATTGCCTCTAAGTTTGTAGGCAGTACCTAATTTGCGTGAGAATTGAAGCGTTATACCAGTAAGAGTTTCGGCATTAAAATCATCTCTCAATCGTATAGGCATAGCTTTGTCGTTCTCAGTCAATCTATTAGATTCCAGATGATTATTCACCAATCGAATAATTTTTCCTTTTATATCTATATCAGAGTAAATTGAAATATTTGCATAAGAAGTATATTCAATTCGTTTCTTATTAATGATTGGATATTTAGAAAATGTTGCAATTCCCAAATTATAGTTATGTTTATTTACTTTGTAATCAATATGTTTATATCGATATTTCCTAAAAATACGCATTATATCTTCATGGGTTAGATAAGCATTATTGTTGCTAACTCTAAATTCCTGTAAACAAACAATATCAGCGTTTGAATCTAAAATATATTGCAATACTTTGTTTGGTTTTTTTAGTGTATGTTTTTTTAACTTGCCATTCATCATGGTATTATAGGTGAGGATATGTATGGACTGTTTTGACTGAAAGTTTCCGGTTTTGCCCAAGTGCACTGGGAATGTATTGTTGATTTCTACTACTGAGAAAAGCAAAATACTTAACGATAATAAAAAGAACCACTTGCGTGCTAATATCCAGAAAACTACAAACCCTATGTTAATAGCAATAATAAATGGAAAGGCAAGGGTAAAATAAGCAGGTAAAAGAAATACTTCGGGACTTATCTTGGTTCCAATTAATGTTAGAATCATCAACAATACAGCCACAATATTTGAAGCCATCAACACCGATTTTAATATTGTTTTCCCAAACATAACTTTAACCAATTCATAATTAATAATTCATAATTACGAATTATGTCTTATTACTTTGTTCAAATAATCTCTTTTTTTCTTCGGCGGATAAACTTTCGTACCCTGAAGTTTTTATTTTATCAAGTATATTGTCAATCTCAGCCATTCTTTGAGCTTTATTTATATTGAATTCGGCATCACTCTTAGGAGATTTGTTTCTGGTTTTATTTGTCTTTACATTTATTTTTGGTGGACGAATTAAATCACTTATTGAATCTAAAATCCGGTTCAACCCTTTTGTCAAATCCCTACCTTGTTGCAAAGATACAAAAAATAAATAACCTGCCAAAGCTCCACCCAAATGTGATATTTGACCACCACCATTGCTCGATGTGATGCCAAAAACACTTGTTAAAACAAAAAAGGCGGCTATATATTTTAACTTTATATTTCCTAAAAACAAGAGTTGCAATTCCATATTCGGCGATTTAAATGCAACGGTCAAAATTATTGACATTATGGCTGCTGATGCACCAAGCATATTACTGGTTTGCAATACTGGAAAAAAAAATGGGAAAAGATTGAATGCAGCAACATAAAACAAAGCACCAAACAATCCAGCAATAATATACAGACCAACCAACTGCATTTCTGAAAAATACATTAAAAATATTTTTCCAAACCAATACAAAGTCAACATATTAAAAAAGAAGTGTAATACTTCCTGATGAAGAAACATATAAGTTAGCATTGTCCAAGGACGAAATACTAATACAGACAAATTTGATGGTACAGCCAGATAATCGTAAACAAAATCCCCTGTTGAATTAAAAAGTTTGAAAACCAGTGCCAATAAAAACAAACCAATAAAAACACCTGAATTAATGTATATCAACTTAATAACAGCATTCTCATATCGAAATGTTTGAACTATTTTATCGAGAATATTCATGTTATATATTTGAAAATATTAAAGTTGATTCTTCTTTTTCCATGATAATATCAATATAGCACCAAATAACATGCCACCTAAGTGTGCAAAATGTGCTACACTATCACCAGAGAATCGTGCTACTCCCATAAATAATTCGGCAACTCCATAAATTAACACAAAAATTCGTGCTTTAATTGGTACTGGAAAAAAGATTAGCATCAGTTTTGCTTCGGGGAAAAGCCAGCCAAAAGCCAGCAGTAATCCAAAAATGGAACCGGATGCCCCAACTGTTATTGGTAAATCCAGAAACATCTTTTTTAGTTCGAGTAGGGCAGTTGCATCAAAAGCTCCCAAATTGCTCATACTGAAATATTTGCCAAGAATATCCTGAAATGGCAATAATCCTTGACCCGAGTTTGCAGCAATTGCTTCGCTCAACGCAGTTATCACCGAGCGATATTCAACAGTCCAAAAAAATTGTTGAATAATTCCTGCACCAATTCCTGTAATTAAATAATAAAACAAAAATCGTTTTGGTCCCCACATCTGTTCGAGAACCCCACCAAACATATACAATCCAAACATATTAAAGAAAATATGGTTAAATCCTCCATGCATAAACATGTATGTTACCAATTGTGCCGGATTGAATTTGGAGGAAGCCCAATAATGCATTCCCAAGATATCTGTTAGATCAATGTTCATGCCCCAACGTACAAAAAAACCTGGGCTAACAAGACTCGCCAACCATAAAATGATATTAATGGAAATTAAATTTTTAACTACTAGTGGTATGGAATTTAAGAAAGATGGTCTATAATTACTCATTTCTATTTAATAAAAGTGATAAGATTAGTTTTTGGTCTATTTGGTCAGTTTGATATCAAACAATAGTATTTTATAAGAGTTCAAAAAGAATCATTATACTAGCAATTAGTTTAAATGCCAAATTAATACGGGTTTTATTGCAAAAGTAATGAAAATAACAGCAAAAAAACATGTTTACAAACATATTTTTAGAAAACATTTGGAAAAAAAATTTTTTTTAAAAATAATTGCTTGTATATTATTCATAAACAACTACATTTGCACTATCAAAAATCAATTTTTATTGTTTTTAATAAAAAAATTAAAATCTTATGAACAAAGCGGAATTAATCAGTGCCATCGCTGCAGAAGCAGATTTTTCTAAAGTTGATGCTAAAAAAGCTCTCGAAGCTGTTGTAAAAAGTGTGTCTGACGCTCTTGTTGGAGGAGACAAAGTTAGTTTAGTTGGTTTCGGTACATTCTCAGTATCAGCTCGTGCTGCTCGTTCGGGCATCAATCCTGCCACTAAACAAGCAATTCAAATTGCAGCTAAAAAAGTAGCCAAATTTAAAGCCGGAGCTAAATTATCAGCAGCAATTAACTAAGAATTAGCGCAATGACAAAAACTAAAAAAGGATTATGGTAACATTTTCCTTTTTTTTATCATATTAGTAACGAATTGCAGATTGTGTGTAAATTGTTAAGTATCGCTGATTTTTTTTTTTTAAACTAGTCTATTTGTATAACAACTTCTAAATAAACATCAGTAATTCAATTACATATTGCAGTAGAAATACTTTCAGAAAGCGCTTTTCCTTTCAATTCTTCTACCAATCTTAATGCAAATTCTACCGCAACTCCAGCTCCATTCGCAGTTAAAATAAAATCAGATTTTACAATTTTTTTTTCAGAAATAATTGCCCTAAGTAATAGATTTTCGTAACCTGGATAGCAAATTGCTTCTATTCCTTCTAACAATCCCATTTTACCCAATATTGAAGGTGCAGCACAAATTGCAGCTATATATTTGCCTCGTTCAGCCTGATTCTGTAATAATTTTTTTAAATCAAGATGTGCATCCAGATTTTTTGTTCCGGGCATGCCACCCGGTAAGAATAGTAAATCAGAATTGCTAAAGTCAACTTCAGTAAACAAATTATCAGCTATTATCGTAATGCCATGTGCACCAAGTACTTCGTTTTTATTTGAAATAGAAATGGTGGTAACTTCAATATCTGCACGTCGCATTATATCAATAGGAGCAATGGCTTCAATTTCTTCAAAACCATCAGCCAAAAACACAAATGCTTTCATAAAATTTATTTTAATTTAAAATTATAGGTAATTGTTCCTGAAGAAGCTCCTTTACCTCCAGAGAAATGAGTGCTTTTGGCTGCGCTAAGTGCGGCGTTGCGCGTTTGGGCATCAGATATTGTTGTGGGTGAACCAACCGATGCACTACTCACTCTACCACTTTCATCGACCCTGATATTTACGGTAACTTTTCCTTCTACATCTTTATCGTAGCTTGGCGAAACAAGTTGACCTGAAAGAGATCGTCCGTTGAGCGACCATGAATTTCCGCATGAAGAACCTTTACCTGCGGGATTTCCCTGTTGATTATTTCCTGAATCTGTTCCACTTCCGGTAGAAGTGCTATTGCCGAATAATCCATTTACAGTACTTGCATTTTCGATAGCTAATTGCTCTTTTCGGTTATTTTCGGTAGCACGTTTATTAATTTCCTTTTGCTGTAATTCAAGGGCAAACTTATTCTTTTGAATTTTCTCATTTCTTTCACTTATTGCCACAGAATTATTTTTTTGTGTAATAAGTACTTGTTTGGTTAGTGTTGGTTTCGAAGCTATTTGTTTCTCCAGTTGAGGTTTGTTAGCAGGCATTAAACTTTTTCCCGCACCATTACTATTATTCCCAAAACTGATCATAAGTCCTTTGTCTTCTTTGAGCTCGGTAATTGTTGAAGGCATTACAACCAGCCAAAGAATTAGGAATAGTATTATGCATGATAGGCTAGAACCAACGATACCATATAATTTTGATTTCTTCACGCTGCTATTATTCTGCTTTTTGGGTAGCAATTACTAATTTCAAATTATGTTGATTGGCTATATCCAGTACATAAACAACTTTTTTGTACTGAATATTTTGGTCGGCATGTAAAGCAATATAGGTAGTTGAATCTTGCGCAACAAGATTCATTATGTACGATTCAAGTTCTTCGGGTACAATTGCCTGCGATTTTCCATTCCCTGAAGCAACAAAGTATTGACCCTGCTCGTTGATTGATACTTTGGCTATTACTGATTTTGTAGAAGTCTTGGCATTACTTTGTGGTAAGTTCAACTTTATATCGTTTGGCGACGACATGGTGGAAGAAATGACGAAAAAAAGTAGCAGAAGAAAAATGATATCTGTCATAGATGCCATGGAGAATGAAGCTTCTATTTTATTCCTTTTTTTTAATCCCATAATAAAAAATGAAGAGAATTTGAAGTTTTGATAATGTACAATTTTGATATTTATTAAGCAGGCTCATTCAGTAAATCCAAAAATTCCATAGTTTTCGATTCTAATATACGAACAACAGAATCGACCCTTGAAACCAAATAGTTATAAGCAAAATATGCTAATATCCCCACAATTAGACCGCCAACTGTGGTTACCATGGCTTGGTAAACACCTACTGTCAGGCTACTTAGCTGAACTGTTCCCGTAGAATTTTGAGTCATATTGAAAAAAGTGATGACCATCCCTGTAACTGTACCCAAAAATCCAAGCATAGGTGCGCCACCCGATATGGATGCCATAATTACCAATCCCTTTTCAAGTTTTGCAATTTCCATGTTTCCAACATTTTCTATTGCAACCAGTACATCACTCATTGGTCGCCCCAACCGGCTGATACCTTTTTCGACCATTCGAGAAGTTGGTGTATCGGTGCTTTGGCACAGTTTTTTTGCTGCATCAATTTTTCCTTCGTATATGTAGTCCTTGATTCGGTTCATAAAAGTATTTTCTTCTTTGGATGCTTGCTTCAATGTAACCAATCGTTCGATAAACAAATAGATAGCCAAAGCAAACATGGCAACCAAAACGTACATAATCGGTCCACCATATTTAAACATTTCCCATAAATTCATTTCGGCTGGTGCTGTAATTGTTGTTGGAGCAAGGTTCGTTGTGGCTTGCAAAATAAGCATTAAGTTCATATTGTATTATTTAGTTGATTGATAAATTGTAGATTGCATTCGTAAACAAAATTCATACCGTTTTTTTTTAATTACAAGGAAGTTAGTAACTGTGAAATATGCAACTTTTTTAAACTGTATATTAGATTAACTGTTTTTTATACTGTTTTATTGTGTCTTCGAGTCCAAAATATAATGCATCGGAAATTAGTGCATGACCAATTGAAACTTCTTCGAGCCATGGAATTTCAGAATGTAAATAGCTAAGATTTTCCAGACTCAAGTCATGTCCGGCATTAAGTCCTAATCCAAGTTTCTTTGCAAGTATTGCGGCTTCTACAAATGGTTTAACTGCTTTTTCTCTATTTTTCAGATAATATGTGGCAAAAGGTTCTGTATACAATTCAACGCGGTCGGTTCCTGTTTTGGCTGCAAATTCTATGTTTTTATGATTGGTATCTACAAAAATAGAAACACGAATGCCAACTTCCTGAAAATCTGCTACTACTGTTTTCAGAAATTCCAAATTAGTTACGGTATCCCACCCGGCACTCGAAGTGATTGCCTCTGGTGGATCTGGAACCAAGGTAACTTGATTTGGTTTTACCGATGTTACTAAGTGAATAAATTCGGGAGAAGGATAACCTTCAATATTAAATTCAGTTTTCAGAATAGTGCGCAAATCCCAAACATCAGCAATACGAATATGGCGCTCATCTGGGCGTGGATGCACTGTAATTCCTTGTGCACCAAAACGTTCACAATCTAATGCTACCTGGCAAATGTTGGGTGTATTTCCACCACGGGCGTTACGTAGAGTGGCTATTTTATTAATATTTACACTTAATTGTGTCATATTTCTGAAATTTTTTAATGCAGATAATTGTTTGGGGATAATATATTCTGTTTTTCTTTTTATGTCAATCAATTAGCTCTAAATTATAACTAAAATATTTGCAGGTTTCGTTTTCATTTAGTTCCTTTGCAAAGCTTTTGAAAGCAATTAACAAATTTGAGTACAAAAATAGCTAAAATAAACTTAAGCTTGCAGGTACATGTTTTTTTTTATAATTTATATGACTACAAATGGCTTTTAATAAGCATTTTTGAATAAATTTTGGTGTTTCAATAAATTAGTTAATAAAATGAGAATCGCAGTTTTTGGAAATATATATAGAACAGTATTACTTTCTCACATCAAAGTTCTGTTTGAGTATTTTAAAGATAAAGGAGTTACACTTTTGTTGGACAATGAACTGTATGAATTTGTTAGTGAGTCGGGCGATTGTTGTATGGAGCATACCGAAATAATTGAAAATAACAATTTTACTGCTGATTTGGCTTTAAGTATTGGGGGTGATGGCACATTTTTGAACACAGCAGCACGTATAGGTAGCAAACAAATACCTATACTGGGAATTAATATCGGACGTTTAGGATTTTTAGCTGATGTGCAGAGCGAACTGATTTTACCCGCATTGGATACCATATTGTCGCATCATTATTTGATCGAAGATCGAACCTTATTATTCGTTGAAACGTCTGATGGAGAAGAGTTTGAGTATCCTTATGCTTTGAATGAAGTATCTGTACTTAAACAAGATAGCTCATCAATGATTAGCATCAATGCCAGTGTAAACGGTGAAATGGTACATACTTATCAAGCTGATGGATTGGTGGTTTCAACTCCTACCGGATCAACAGCATATTCCATGAGTGTGGGTGGACCATTGGTGGTTCCGCAAGCACAAAATTTTATTCTTTCACCTGTTGCTTCACATAGTTTGAATGTTCGTCCCTTAATTGTGCCCGATTCGTGGACCATTGAATTGGAAGTTCATAGCCGAAGCCATTGTTTTTTGGTTGCTTTGGATGGACGGTCGAAAGTATTGGAACAAAACACCAAACTACGCATTACCAAAGCCAATTTTACGGTTAAAGTAATTAAACAATTAAATCACACTTTTTTCGATACTTTAAAGGATAAATTGTTGTGGGGTGTAGATAAAAGAAATTGAAGTATGAATCTAAAAATGAGAATTATTTTCATGGGTACACCCGAATTTGCGGTGGAAAGCCTTAAGATATTAGTTGAAAATAGGTACAATGTAGTTGGTGTTATTACCATGCCCGATAAACCATCTGGACGTGGACACCAAATCCAATCTTCCGCAGTTAAGCAATATGCAATAAGCCAAAAACTTCCAATACTTCAACCCGAAAAACTCAAAGATGCTGATTTTTTGGATGCATTAAAAAGCTTGAAAGCCGATTTACAAATTGTAGTGGCTTTTCGGATGTTGCCCGAAGTAGTTTGGGATATGCCGCTATATGGCACATTCAATTTACATGCCTCTTTATTACCACAATATCGTGGTGCAGCGCCTATCAACTGGGCAATAATTAATGGAGAAAAGGAAACCGGAGCCACAACTTTTTATCTTACTCACGAAATTGATACCGGAAAAATTATTTTACAGGAAAAACTTGCAATTTCAAATACTGACAACGCAGGAAGTGTACATGATAGATTAAAGCTTTTAGGTGCAAATCTAGTAAAAAAAACAGTTGATTTACTAATTAAGGGAAAAATTGATGCTGTGGAGCAAAATCAGTTTATAAGTACTAACCTGATTTTGAAGTCCGCACCAAAAATATTCAAAGAAACGTGCAACATAGACATATCAAAGGATGTCGAATCTGTTTATAATTTTATTCGAGGTATGTCACCCTATCCAACAGCTTGGATCCAACTTGAATTTCCAAATCAACCCAAAAAAATCCTTTTGAAAGTTTTTGAAGCTGAGAGGGATTATGAAACACACAATTTACCCATTGGAACGGTTGTAACCGATGGAAAGAAATTTGCAAAAATTGCTCTAAATGACGGATTTATTGTACTTAAACAAGTACAAGTAGCCGGAAAAAAGCAAATGGAAATTGGGGAATTATTACGGGGAATAAAGCCCCCTAAATCCACTAATAGGGAACTTTAAGGTAGTTCATTTCATAATTTAGCCCTTTCTCCTCTCCTTTAGGGAAGGTTCGGTGGGGCTTTTTATTTGGCAGCTATCGTTTCAATTTCGACTAAAGAACCCAATGGTAATGCTTTTACTGCATATGCCGAACGAGCCGGACATTCGGTCTGGTAATATTTTTTGTAAACCTCATTCATACCCCCAAAATCTGCAATATCCGAAAGAAATACTGTTGATTTAACCACGTTGTTAAAAGTATAACCCGACTCTTTTAATATAGCACTAATATTAGCAAAAACCTGTTCGGTTTGTGAAGTGATATCATTGGCTTCAATTTTACCTACACTTGGATGAATGGGCAATTGACCTGAAATATACAAAGTTCCATTGGCTTCTACAGCCTGACTATACGGTCCAATTGCCGCAGGTGCATTGGTAGTGTTGATTATTTTTTTCATTTTTTGTTGTTTTTATTTTTTACACAAAGATAATCATATTTTTCATTCTCGTTATTGTGAAATGTCAATCGAAAACTATTTAAAAATTTTTATACATTCAAAATCTTTTTTTTTGTAACTTTGCGTTCCGTTTCAATGAAAATTATTAAATTATATTAATCTGAAATTCAGTTAGTTTCGTTCTGAATTATTTTTTTAGCAAATGGTAAAATAGTAAATATTTAAAATGTAAATGTAGAATATGGAACTTGCAAGTAAATATACTCCCACAGACATTGAATCGAAATGGTATCAATATTGGTTAAATAATGGTTTTTTTGCGTCAAAGCCAGATCATAGAGAAGCATATACCATTGTTATACCACCACCCAATGTTACCGGAGTTTTGCACATGGGACACATGCTTAACAATACAATTCAGGATATTTTGGTGCGTCGAGCTCGTATGTTGGGAAAAAATGCTTGTTGGGTTCCTGGCACCGACCATGCCTCAATTGCAACAGAAGCCAAAGTAGTGGGAAAACTTGCAGCACAAGGTATTGCTAAAACAGACCTAACCCGCGAAGAATTTTTGGAACACGCCTGGGAGTGGACTCTTAAACACGGTGGAATAATTCTGGAGCAACTGAAAAAACTTGGTGCATCGTGCGATTGGGATCGTACAGCTTTCACTATGGACGAAGCCCGTTCTGAGAGTGTTATCAAAGTTTTCTGCGATTTACACGACAAAGGTAATATTTACCGTGGAGTTCGTATGGTAAATTGGGACCCCAAAGCACTGACAGCTTTATCGGACGAGGAAGTTATTTTCAAAGAACAAGTTGGAAAGCTTTTTTATTTAAAATATAAAATTGAAGGTGAAAACGACTTTGCAGTTGTAGCAACTACCCGCCCGGAAACCATCATGGGCGACACAGCAATGTGTATCAACCCAAACGATTTAAAAAACGCACATTTGCGTGGCAAAAAAGTGATTATTCCACTTATTAACCGCGTGATTCCTGTGATAGAAGACGAATATGTTGATATTGAGTTTGGTACGGGCTGCCTGAAAGTTACACCGGCACACGATGTGAATGATTATATGCTTGGCGAAAAATACAATTTACATTCTATTGATATTTTCAATGACAATGGAACTTTGAATGAAAACGGTGCACAATATGCCGGATTGGATCGCTTCGAAGTACGAACTCGAATTGAAAAAGATTTGAAATCTGCCGGTTTGCTCGAAAAGATAGAATCATACACTAATAAAGTTGGATTTTCTGAACGTACTGATGCGGTGATTGAACCAAAACTTTCGATGCAATGGTTTATGAAAATGGAAGAGTTGGCAAAACCTGCGCTGAAAGCTGTGATGGAAGATGATATTAAACTTTATCCTCCAAAATTCAAAAACACTTATCGCCACTGGATGAAAAACGTGAAAGACTGGTGCATTTCACGACAATTGTGGTGGGGACATCGTATTCCTGCGTATTTCTTACCTCAGGGTGGTTATGTTGTGGCACTTTCTAAAGAAGAAGCATTTCAAAAGGCATTGTCAATGGTAGACTATGAATTAACCATTGATGATCTTCGACAAGATGAAGATGTACTCGATACCTGGTTTTCTTCGTGGTTGTGGCCTATATCTGTTTTCGATGGAATTAATAACCCCGAAAATGATGATATTAAATATTATTATCCAACCAATGATTTAGTAACTGCTCCCGAAATATTGTTTTTCTGGGTGGCTAGAATGATAGTTGCCGGTTACGAATACAGAGGTGAAATGCCTTTCAAAAATGTATATCTTACCGGAATTGTTCGCGATAAATTGGGTCGCAAAATGTCAAAATCGCTGGGTAACTCACCCGATCCACTTGATTTGATTGCGCATTTTGGTGCCGATGCTGTACGTTTGGGGATGTTACTTACTTCACCAGCGGGAAATGACTTGCCTTATGACGACAGTCTTTGCGAACAGGGACGCAACTTCAACAATAAAATCTGGAATGCTTTCCGTTTGGTAAAAGGCTGGGAAGTGGCTGATATTGAGCAACCGGAATCGGCTCTCTTGGCAGTAAAATGGTTTGATGCACAATTGAACAAAACCTTACTCGAAATTGATGATTTGTTCGACAAATACCGTTTGTCAGAAGCTCTGATGGCTGTTTATAAGCTTTTTTGGGACGAATTTTCGGCATGGTATCTCGAAATGGCAAAACCCGCTTACCAACAACCTATCGACCGCACAACTTATGAAGCCACACTGGGCTTTTTCGACTCGTTATTAAAAGTATTACATCCGTTTATGCCATTTATCACCGAGGAATTGTGGCAAGCACTAGAACAACGCAAAAACGGTGAAAGCATCATGATACAATTGCAACCAAAAGCTATCGTTGCGGATGAAAAATTGATTTCAGGTTTTGAATATGCCAAGGAAATTATTGCGGGTGTTCGTACCGTTCGTTTGCAAAAAAATATTCCCATTAAAGACAGATTAAGTTTACAAATTATTGGAAATCACAATGATAATTTCAACGCTGCAATTTCAAAACTTGTAAATTTGGAATCCATTGAAAGTGTGGTAGATAAAACTGCCGGTTCTATCTATTTCCTTGTTGGCACAACAGAATTTTCTATCCCAATAGGAAATTTAATTAATGTGGATGAAGAAATTACCAAAATGAAAGCAGAAATAAAGTACTTTGAAGGTTTTATTGAATCGGTAATGAAAAAGCTTGGTAATGAACGTTTTGTTGCCAATGCTAAACCCGAAGTAGTAGACGCCGAACGGAAAAAACAGGTTGATGCTGAAAGTAAGATAGCATCGTTGAAGGAAGGAATAGCTGGACTCAAGAGGTGATAAAACTTTGCTTTAAAACTCAATAAAAACCGCATTTCCAATTTTGGAAATACGGTTTTTATTTTTGCTAATCAACTGATTTATAAATTAATTTTCAAATGCCTGAAGCAAGTGTTAATTGGCGTTTGTGTTTTCAAATTATTTAAAATTAGCAAACCATGCTTGGTTTTATTAGTTTGAAAAAGTCATTTCCTTTATCGTCAACTAAAATAAAAGCAGGGAAATTTTCTACTTCAATTTTCCAGATGGCTTCCATTCCTAATTCGGGATATTCCAAACATTCCACTTTTTTGATATTTTGTTGTGCAAGGATAGCTGCAGGACCACCGATAGAACCTAAGTAAAAACCACCATGTTTCTGACATGCATCGGTTACTTGTTGAGTGCGGTTACCTTTGGCTATCATTATCATACTTCCACCATTTTCCTGTAACAAGTCTACATACGAATCCATGCGACCGGCTGTTGTAGGTCCAAATGAACCCGAAGGCAAACCTTTCGGCGTTTTTGCTGGACCGGCGTAATAAATGGGATGATCTTTAACATATTGAGGCAAAGGCAGACCGGCATCAAGCAATTCTTTTAGTTTGGCATGGGCAATATCGCGACCAACAACAATGGTTCCTGTAAGCGATAAACGGGTTGAAACAGGATATTTCGTTAAAGTGGCTAAAATATCTTCCATTGGCATGTTCAAATCTAACTTTACAGCATTTTCTTCGCCCTGATAGCGGTATTCGTCAGGAATAAGTGAGCCCGGATTATCTTCCATGCGTTCAACCCAAACGCCGTCTTTATTGATTTTACCTTTAATGTTACGGTCGGCAGAACACGAAACACCCATTCCCACAAAGCACGAAGCACCATGACGTGACAAGCGAACTATACGAATGTCGTGAGCAAAGTATTTACCGCCAAACTGAGCTCCAATGCCGGAAGCTTGTGCTTGTTTCAGTATTTTTTGTTCCATTTCTACATCGCGGAAAGCCTGACCTAATTCATTTCCTTCGGTTGGCAATTCGTCATAATACTTAGTTGATGCCAACTTTACAGTTTTCATACATGCATCGGCCGAAGTACCTCCAATTACAAAAGCAATGTGGTAAGGCGGACAAGCTGCCGTGCCCAATGTTTTCATTTTTTCAGTCAGGAAATTCTCCAACGAAACCGGATTCAACAACGCTTTTGTTTCCTGAAAAAGATATGATTTATTGGCAGAGCCACCACCTTTGGCAATAAACAAAAATTTGTATTCGTTACCATGTCCTGCTACAAGGTCAATTTGAGCTGGAAGATTTGTACCTGTATTAACTTCAGCGTACATATTCAAGGCAGCATTTTGTGAATATCGGAGATTTTCTTCGGTGTAGGTTTCGTAAATTCCTTTCGATAAAGCCTCTTCATCCGTTCCGTTAGTCCACACATTGTTTCCTTTTTTGGCATAAACAGTGGCAGTACCGGTATCTTGGCAGAAGGGTAAAATGCCTTTAGCAGCAATTTCGGCGTTGCGAAGCATAGTCAAAGCCACATATTTATCATTTTCGCTCGCTTCGGGGTCAGCCAAAATAGCAGCTACTTGGTGTTGGTGTGCAGGACGGAGTAAAAAAGAACAATCGCGCATTGCAACCCGAGCCAAAGCGGTAAGAGCTTCGGGCTCAACTTTCAAAATTTCTTGTCCTTCAAATTTCGAAACTGAAATCTGTTCCTTGGTTAGTAAATAATATTCTGAATTATCTTTTCCCAATGGAAATGGTTCCTGATACTTAAATTCTTTTGCCATTTTTATACGTAGTTTATTGAATATTTTTTTTATTTTCTAAAAGAGTGAAAAGTGATAGAAATGTTTTTATTTGTCTGACATTTAGCAAGGACTTATTTTTATAAAACAAAATGTTGAAATCGGAATTCCATCATCCATAATTTAGAACAAAGTCAGCTGACCGGTAATATCAACTTCATTTCTTGCATTATCAACAATATAATCCGAAAGAGTTGAATCATTTTCAATTGTTTTTATTGGTTTTTCCTTTTGGGGTTTAGTTGATTTAACTTTCGGTTCTTTTGCAGTTTTCAATTCTTTGGTTTTCGATGATTCCGGTAGCACTATGTTTTCAGTCTTTTCGGAAACTTCTGTCATATTTTCCGTTATATAAGTGTCCATAATATCTGTATCATCTTCAATTTCCATATTTTCTCCATCTTCATTATCACCATCTTCTCCCTCTCCTTCGGAGAGGGCTGGGGGTGAGGTGTTAAATCGAATTGGTTCTAACTCATTAATTGTTCCTACTTCAAAAGTAGTCATTCGTTTTCCTTTGGCTTTATAGCTTTTCACACCGATAAATTCTTCGCCATCAATCACGAGCGTTTCACGGAAAGCATCATTACCACCAAATACAACTTCAAAACGAGGATAATCAACATCTGTCATCAACATTAAGCGCGATTCGGGATGGTCACCCAATAAGTTCAAAGGCTTTTGAGATGGTTCCAATTGAAAACGTTTGAGATAATAAAACTTTTGCTCGGCATCGTATAATGATACCGACCAAACTTTATTCGAATCGAATTTTTCAATCACCAAGATATCTTTTTCGTAGTGGTTGCTCTGGTCAAAGTTACTGGTATAGAAATATCCTTTGTTCGAAATAACCAAAATCAAATCATCGCTCAGGTATTCTCCTAAATATTCACCCCGGTTATCGTAATTCAATCGTAATACATCGCGGTCGAACCAAACCTGACGTCCACCCAAGGTAGAACCGCCTTTTTGCTTTAAAGCAATTTTGAGTATATCGTTTTTTGTCAAAATATTCCCCAACGACTGCCGACCTTTGATGGCTATTCCACTGAAATCTTTCTCGAAAACCAACTTATTTAGGCGTGGTTTAGGTTTAAGGGTTATACGAATTACTTCAGCTTCGGCATTTGGATTAACGGTAAAATAAGTGACTTTTGAGCCGGCTGTTCCTTGTGTGATATCGTATTCTTTATCACGTGTAATACCATTTACAGCAAAGCGTTTGACGTAATATGGTCCGGTTTTTCCATCGCGATAAACCGTATTGTAAACTGTTCGCTTGTCATTCTTTTTGAATACAGCCAAATGAAGAATATTTTTCCCCACAAAAATCTTGTCAGCTACCTTCACAATTTTATATTTTCCGTCTTTGAAGAAAACAATAATATCGTCAATATCAGAACAATTGCTCACAAATTCATCTTTACGCAGCGCAGTTCCAATAAACCCTTCTTCGCGGTTTACATAGAGTTTCTCGTTGGCTTCCACCACTTTGGATGCTACGATGGTTTCAAAATTGCGAATTTCGGTGAGACGGGGATAATCTTTTCCGTATTTTTCCTTCAAAGTCTCGTACCAAAATATTGTAAAATCGATAATATTCTCAAGGTTATAATCAATTTCTTTAATTTTTTTCAAAATGGCAAGCAATGTATCATTGGCTTTATCGGTATCAAACTTGGTGATACGCATCATCTTAATTTCGAGCAACTTCAAAATATCTTCACGGGTCAATTCGCGAATAAAATCGGGTTTGAAAGGCTCCAACCGTTTGTCAATATGCATAATTACAGCATCTTGAGTTGTACTGTCTTCAAAAGCTTTGTCCTTGTAAATGCGATTTTCGATAAATATTTTTTCGAGCGAAGTAAAGAAAAGTTGTTCCAGCAATTCACCCTTTAGAATTTCGAGTTCCAATTTCAATAATTCAACAGTATGCTGGCAACTAATGCGCAACATTTCGCTCACGCCACAAAAACGTGGTTTGTTATTATGAATCACACAGCAATTGGGCGAAATACTCAGTTCACAATCGGTAAAAGCGAACAGTGCATCAATGGTTTTGTCGGACGAAGAACCGGGAATTAAATGCACCAAAATCTCTACATTTGCAGATGTATTATCATCAACTTTTCGAATTTTAATTTTCCCTTTATCACTAGCCCTGATTATAGATTCAATTAATTTAGACGTGTTTGAACCATAAGGAATTTCGGTAATTGCAAGCGTTTTATTATCGATTTTACTGATTTTAGCACGAATTTTTACTGCTCCGCCACGTTCGCCGTCGTTGTATCTTGCTACATCAATTGAGCCACCAGTCTGGAAATCGGGAAAAAGAATAAATTCCTCGCCATGCAAATGAGCCACGCAGGCATCAAGTAATTCATTAAAGTTATGTGGAAGAATTTTTGAATTCAAACCCACGGCAATTCCTTCAACACCTTGTGCCAGTAATAATGGAAATTTTACAGGTAATACCACCGGTTCTTTATTCCGACCATCGTAAGACGATTTCCACTCGGTAGTTTTCGGATTGAAAACGGTTTCCAATGCAAATTTTGAAAGGCGGGCTTCGATATAACGTGGAGCTGCTGCACCATCGCCGGTTAGTATATTTCCCCAGTTTCCCTGGCAGTCTATGAGTAAATCTTTTTGTCCCAATTGTACCAATGCATCTCCAATAGATGCATCGCCGTGTGGGTGAAATTGCATGGTATGACCCACAATATTTGCCACTTTATTGTAACGTCCATCGTCAAGTCGTTTCATCGAATGTAGAATTCGACGCTGAACCGGTTTTAATCCATCGTAAATATCAGGAACAGCACGTTCCAAAATTACATACGAAGCATAGTCCAAAAACCAATTTTGGTACATGCAGGACAGATGATGTTTCACTGCATCATCCTTAATTTTGGGAACTATGTAATTAGAATGCGCAGCAGATTCAGTATCAATAACGTTTTCTTCGGCTGCGCCGGTTAATTCGTTCTCTTCTTCTATAATTTCGTCAGTGCTCATGGGAAGTATCCTTTTTTCAAATTCAATCGACAAAAATACAAAAAAAATAGTAACTTTGCATCTCTTTTTTTTGTTACAAATTTATTTTGAATTATCCATCTTTTTTCAATACAATCAACTTTGGAAAATTAAATGATTAGCTTAAATAATTAAAAAACAAAACAGGAGAATTGTGTTTAGATTTTATTAAAAACATCTAATTTGTTGAGGCATTTTATTAGAAATAAATGTTATCATATTGATAATATGAACAATATATATTTCTTTTGCTGGTAAAGAAAGAAGTCTTTTGCTGATAGCGAAAGAATTAGTTTAATTGAGGTTGCCAAATAATACCAATTTAATATGTCAATACACTATTGATTAAATTGATAACAAAAAAATAATATTATGACTGCAAAAGAAGCGATTTTAAAAAGTTTAGAAGAAATTGCCAGTCCTTCAAATTCTACTGAGATTTGTAAATATATTCTCGACAAAAATCACTATGATTTTGGAACAACAATTCAACCATCAGCAACTATATCTGCTACTGAGTCGTCCTGAAAAATGTCTACACAATTTAGAGTAGATATGTATCAAAATGA
>JACDZH010000363.1 GCA_013426815.1 Paludibacter sp. | reverse complement strand
CACGGTTCTGTGAGAGGTTTAGGGGTGAGATTCCCCTTTACCTACTCGATTGTTGTTATTCAGTCGTTTCAATGTCGAAGGATAAAATGTAAATACTCTCGCAACTCATTGTTTTTCGTTCGTTGTCGAAATTCGCTTTCAGTTCGAACGTGCAAAAGTCAGTTTGCCAAAATTTTCAAGCTAAAAACTTGTTCACCAAAATCACTTCTATATCTCACTCTAAGTCGATACTCCATGTTGTCAATATTATAAGAAAAAACACCTTTTGTTTTTTTTACGGTATTTACAAATCTCACAATTTCGGTTAATTCCTTTTCTGATAAGTCCGCTGCAAAACCAGAATCATTAGATATTATGTAAATTGTGAAGCCTGAGCTTTCATTTTCTAGTTGAATTAGTTCACATTGAGATTTAATACCTTGTTTCAATAATTTTTCAAAAGCTTTTGACATATTTGATTGTTTATAGTTCTTTTAATTTTCTAATTCTAGACTGCACGAAATCAGATTTTTAAACACTAACTTTTGTCCTTGTCGAAGAACCGAGAATTTGTCAAAATGAGCAACTTTTTCGTAACCAATTTTACTCTTCTTTTCGAACTGTCAAAATGCACTTTCAGCCCGTAAGCGAGAAAAGTCTGAAAGTTAGTAAGTCTGTTTTCTGTTTTTTAGTCAACCAACCACAATTTCACAAATTTCAGTCGTTATTCGTCACAGTCGAAACGATAAAAGTCAAATTCTTTCCTTAGAAAATCTGCGAGGAATTGTCCGCAAATCAAAAGTTGGAAAGTCAGCAAATTCTGTCGTTACAGATTCGTCTGGTTATGTCGCAAAAGCGGACAGTTCGTCAAAGATTTTTCACTCCGCAAGTCTGTCTGTTTTCATTTTCTACTGTGCCGCATAACGACCGAGGTTATGGGCATTTGGCGGTTTGCGGGAGCATTCGCTGTCGTGAAACGACAAGGTGAATGCGGGAGCAAAACTGCCGGAATGCACGTCAGCCAGCCTGTGCCCATAGGCGTGTGTTATGGGCTAGCAGCTTGGTTGTGACTAGTTTGTATTTTTCGTCCGTATGAAGTTAAAACAATGTATAGCCCAGTATAATCGACATTGTTCCATAATCAGTTTTCCAATAAATATAATCACTTAAAATTTGTCGTTTAGTTTGATACCGCATTTCTAAACTCAATTTATTTTTACATTTATAACCTATTCCTAATGATAAGTTTGGTTTTGAAATAATATCTAACGAACTAATAAGTGAACCATCAAGTCTGGTTAATTTTACGGATGATTTATAGCTAAAATCAATAACATATGAGATATTTGCAAAAAAAATTGATTTATCATTTAAATAAAAATAATGTCTTAAGCCAACAGGTAGTTCAATTGATTGATAATTAACTTCTGTAATGCTGAATCCGCCTGATAATTCGTTTGTTTCTTTCTTAGAATCAGAGTAGTAATATTGAAAAGTGGGTTCAATTATAATACTCCATTTATTTTTATTAAATGGGAAAATATATTCAGTTTCTACACCACACCTAAAGTTTATTTCATTACCATAATCATTATTCCAGAAGTCTGACATTGTATTTTCAATTGATAAGTGACTTAAATTTAAGCCAGGCCTAATTGTTAGGTTAAAAAAGTCTCTTTTTTTCTTTAAATTATAATTGGTATAATTCGAATCCATCGTTTTGTTATATTTTATGAGGAATTTACCTATATCCGTTTTAGAATATCTGAGATTCACAACATCATTAGGTGAAATCTGTTGACTTTTAAAATCATTAAGAAGTTGCTGCCTGAAATTATTATTTTGTAGAACTTGATTGTCAAATAAATACTTTTTATATACCAATTGGTTTATTCTGAATTATTCGTTTTATAAAAAAATCGTGTTAAGTTTTCACATTCATAAACGTACATTGTTGCTAGACCTTCAACAAGCATTTTAAGAAATAATTGTTCTTTTTGAAAAGTTGGATTTCTATCTGTACTTAGATTATTTATATTTTCACTTGATCTATCAATATCTACGAGTGCCCGAATATATTTAGAAACATCATAGATGCCAAATTCTTTTACGTCCTTAATATCACCTATTTGAACAGTTGAATCTTGTGCGAGTTTGAAGTCAAATTTGGTTGGATTATTTTTCCGGTCAACGTTCCTAATTAAACATTCTGTTCTTAGATTTAAATTATTAACCTGAGTTCGGGATAAGAAAGTGTGTCAAAAAGTTGTATCATCGGAGT
>JACDZH010000362.1 GCA_013426815.1 Paludibacter sp. | reverse complement strand
ACCTCAATTATCAATTGAATTTTAAAATTCTTATCCCGAACTCAGGTTATTAATATCTGATTCAAAATTATTCTTTCTGACATGAAATGTTTGAATGTATTTTTAGATACGTATTTCATTCAATCAAACCTATAATTTTTAGTGATGTTTTTGAAACATCCAACATTATTGGCAACATTTCTTCGACAGACCATGCTGTTGGTTTTGTATAAATTGATACTGCTTGTAACATAACTGATTTCCCGTCAATAGAGATGAATATATTTTCGCAACTATTCTGATTTATGGGCAAACTGTAATTCGAAGCTGTTAGTCTGTCAATTCTATTTAAAGAACCCACATCGTGTTTCAAAATGACCTCAGTTCCATCTGGTCGCTTTAGCATTATTGGTTCAGTAAGAAAATTTGAACCTTGTAAAAACAAAATATAAGGAAAATGCTTTTCATCAATCATTATGTTCCTCACTTCATTGATGTTTTTATGAGAACGCTCAATAGCATTTCCTGCTACCATTAATTCTTGGTCGTTGTTTTTGCCAACCAAAATTCCCTTGCTGATATTTTCAATGTCCTTACCTTGGTGTTTCGCTTCACAGACTAACACAATACGCCATTTTTCGTCTTTATCTTTAACTTCAATAATTCCGCCATCTGGTCTTATTTCTGCTTTTCCAACAAAAATTGTTACTCCTAATCGGGAATCGACTGAATTTAGTTTTTCATTTATTTCCTTCTTTTGTAAGGTGTCTCTAAAACGAAATTCAAGTTTTGGAAAATCTTTCTTTAAGGTTTCAAAAACTGCTTTTGAAAAATCGTTTACTAATGTGTCGTGCTTTTTGGCATTTTCACCGAATATTTCCTTTGGTCCTTGACCTCTTACTTTTTCTACTCTTAGTCTGTCTGTTTGCGTTTTCTTCATTTATAATTTGGTATTGATATATTTAGATTTCTATTAATTTTCCAATCAATAACTTTATGTTCTTGTAACCTTTTGTTCTTGATTAAAATTCTAAAATATGGACATTTACCATTGATTGATAAATCCTTGTCGTCATTTCCTTTTCTAAATTTAATTAGTTCAAATTGTTCAGGATTGTATTTATGTAAAAATGTAATTGGAACACCCATAACTCCATTATAGTCTTTAGGTATATCTTGAGTCTTATTTATGTTAATCGCATCATAATTATCATATTTTGGATATTCGATTTCGTTACCATAATATGTTTTGGTTAATATAATATCTTCGTGTCGTTTAGATGTGTCTAAATTTGTTAGCCACAAACAATTATTTGGAGAGATTATTCTATTTCCAAGACTATCAATACTTGTTTCTGTCCCGTATAGTTCGTAATGGTCTGGAACTATAAAACCTGAAATACCTCTACCCAAATTTATGCCTAACCAAGCCTTGTTTTCTTTTATTAATTTAAAGATTTCCTTGTATGTTATTGCATTTATATTTCCTATTATTAAAAACTTCTTTTCGTATTTTACTAATTGTTCAACATATTCCCGAAATAAAGAAAATGGCGGATTGGTAACGACAATATCGGCTTGCTTTAGCAAGTCGATACTTTCTTTACTGCGAAAATCGCCATCGCCATTTAGAGGTTTTATGCCAATTTCGTCTGCATCTGGAATTTTATTTCCATTTTTGTCACCTGTGTATTCAAGAAACACTGCATTTTCAGCTTCTGCATGAATGAATAAATCTTTTTCTTGATTCTTATAACAAGTTGTTATTAGTTTTCTTAATCCTAAATTTTCAAAGTTGTGTGAAAAATAATGAAAGAAATTACTAATTCTTGGGTCGTCACAATTACAAAAAACCACCTTGTTTTTAAAGTGTTCATTGTAATGTTTCAATTCACTTTCTATATCTGAAAGTTGCGTATAAAACTCGTCTTTTTTTGAAGATTTTGCAATATGTAGTGTTCGGTTTAATGTCTTTTCAGCTATCATTCTCGTGTGTATTTATTAAGTCGCAAATTTACGAATTTTATTGATAGATTTTGTAAAAGTACTTTATTTGTATTGTTATCTTGTTGGGATTTTCTTGTTTTTCTGTTTGCGTTGTAATTGCAAGATTGTCTTTTTTTTTGGATTGCACCTAACGACCGAGGCTATGGGCATTGGCGGCACCGTTGTACGGTATGTTTCATTTGCGGGAGCGTTCGCTGTCGTGAAACGACGAAGTGAATGCAGGAGCAAAACCTGCTAAATGCACGTCAGCCGCCAAAGCGCATAGGCGTATGTTAG
>JACDZH010000026.1 GCA_013426815.1 Paludibacter sp. | reverse complement strand
TTTTTTATAAAATCGAGCAAAAAATATAGGACTTTATAAACACACTCTAATTAATTATAAAATGTGAATTTACTAATCTTAAACTATTATTCATTTAACGCTCTGGCGATAATACGTTTATCCTCTTTTTCTTTAAGCGATTGGCGTTTATCGTAGTTTTTCTTACCTTTTGCCATACCAATTTCCAGTTTTGCTAATCCCTTTTCGGAAATAAAAAGCTTGGTAGGAACAATGGTTAAACCGGTTTCTTTGGTTCCACGCAATAGTTTAGTAAGTTCCCTTTTATTTAATAGCAATTTTCGGTCACGACGCACATCATGATTGTTGTATGTGCCAAAAAAATAGGTAGAAATATGCATGTTTTTGACCCACAATTCATTATTGATAAAAGTACAATAAGTATCATTTAATCCAGCCTTTCCATCTCTAATCGACTTAATTTCAGTTCCATAAAGTTGAATACCAGCAACAAATCGATCGAGTATTTCGTAATCGAAAGTAGCTCGTTTGTTTTTTATATTTATGTTCGATTTTTTATACATTTTGATTTGTTATTTTGATATATTATGTCTTTCAAAGTATCAGACTTAATATCTATTTTAATATTCAACTTTATTTGGCAACAAAAGTACGTATATTTTGGTTCTTTGCTACTCAGTAATCTTTAAAATTTAATTCATTTTTTTTATTGTTACCTTTGTTTGTAGAGTTAACTATGTTTTATTCAAATATGATTTTTTTACTTTTAAAAATATTAGTACATTTGTTGACTTTTAAAATAGTACCAAATACAATTAAAAACTATTTTTAGGTTTAATAATTATTAATTTCAAATTATTAATTATCAACATATTAAATATGGATTCAGATATTAAATTAACCATAACCGGATTGGTTTATAACCAAACAATAATGGGAACTTATGGGCTTGTACTAAGCGAAGAAATTGGAAATCGCCGTTTTTCAGTTATGATAGGTGAACCCGAAGCGCAGTCTATTGCTCTGAAAATGAATAATAAAAAATCACCTCGACCTCTAACACACGATCTAATAAAAAATTTATTACAAGTATTTGATGCAAAATTAAAAAAAGTGTTGATTTACGATATGATAAATGATGTATTTTATTCTGAATTGTATATTCAAAAAGATGATAAATTGGTAATTATCGATGCACGAACGTCTGATGCCGTAGCATTGGCAGTACGTTCAGACAGTCCAATATTTATTAAATCTGAAATAATGGATATTGTAGGAATTGAAGTTGAAACGGCAGAAGTAATTGAAAAATCTGAAAATTTTAAAAATAAAGATCTTTCCATCGAAGACATAAATATGCTAACACTCGATGAATTAGAGGAACTGCTTGAAGTTGCAGTTGAAGAAGAAAAGTACGAAACGGCAGTAAATATACGTGATGCTATAAAACGAAAAAAAATAATTATATAATTGAAATTCAAAGTAATAACTTTAAAATAATCAAAACAAAAAATCATGGGATTAAAGTTGCGTCTAACATTAATGAATTTCCTTCAATTTTTTATATGGGGTTCTTGGTTAATAACAATTGCAAATTATTGGTTTGGAACTAAACAATGGAATAGTAGCGAATTTGGAGCCGTTTTTTCAACTTTAGGAATCTCCTCCATTTTAATGCCAGCTTTAATAGGAATTGTTGCTGATAGATGGTTAAATGCCGAAAAATTATATGGAATTTTACATATTTTGAGTGGATTGTCAATATTCTGCCTACCTATGGTAAATAATTCTAATACTTTTTTTTGGCTAATGTTGGTTGCGATGTGTTATTACATGCCAACAATTGCATTATCAAATTCAATAGCATATAACGCTCTTAAAACGAAGCGTTTTGATGTTGTTAAGGAATTTCCTCCTATACGTGTTTGGGGGACTATTGGTTTTATTATTGCTATGTGGGTTACCAATTTAACTGGTAATAAAGCTACTGTAAATCAGTTTTATATTTCAACTATAGCATCATTGGTGTTAGGAATTTATTCATTTAGTTTACCCAAATGTACACCTCTAAAGCAAACTTCAAACAACTCCTCATGGGTTGAACAATTGGGATTAAATGCTTTTAAACTTTTTGCCTCATATAAAATGGCATTGTTTTTTATTTTTTCCATGCTTTTGGGTGCGGCTTTACAATTGACTAATATGTATGGCGATACTTATTTGGACGATTTTAAGAACGTTCCAATGTATGCTGATTCTTTTGTAGTTAAGTATTCAACAATAATAATGTCCATCTCACAAATATCTGAAACAATGTTTATTTTGGCAATTCCTTTCTTTTTGAATAAATTTGGAATTAAAAAAGTGATGTTGATAAGTATGTTTGCATGGGTGTTACGTTTTGGATTATTTGCGTTTGGCAATCCAACCGATGGTTTATGGATGATTATTCTTTCATGTATTGTTTATGGAATGGCATTTGATTTTTTTAATATTTCGGGTTCGCTTTTTGTGGAAACTACTACGGATAGTAAAATTCGCTCAAGCGCACAAGGATTGTTTATGATGATGACTAACGGATTTGGTGCTGTTACAGGAAGTATTGTTAGTGGTTTTATAATTGGTAAGTACTTTACACATAATGGGATGAAAGATTGGCACTCAATATGGATAACTTTTGCAATATATTCACTCGTAGTTGCTGTTTTGTTTGCTGTTTTATTCAAACACAAACAAGATCCAAACGAATTGATTAATATTGAACATTAATCAACTTTTTTGAAATATAAATGTGAATAGAAACTCTATTCGCATTTTTTTTATTTTAGGAAAACGTTCAACTAAAATGGAACTTCATCTTTTTTTCCATAACCATGGAATGGATTAATTGAAGCTGGTGTTGTTGACATTGTATCTCCATAATAATTGTCACCTACTTCATTCATTTTCGACGAAATAGTTTGATAACCACTACTAAAAGGATTGTCTTCTTTGTCTGTATCATCGAGATTAAGAAATTTTGCATATATATTTTTAAATTTCAATTGCACATCACCAGTTGCACCATTTCTGTGTTTTGCAACAATAATTTCGGCAATTCCCAACAATGAATTTCCTTTTGCATCCTCTGTAAGATGATAATATTCAGGACGATGAATAAAACATACCATATCAGCATCCTGTTCAATAGCTCCCGATTCACGTAAGTCAGACAATTGTGGTCGTTTGCCTTCTAATCCCGAACGTCCTTCAACACCACGATTTAACTGCGAAAGTGCAATAATTGGTATATCTAATTCTTTTGCCAAACCTTTCAACGAACGGGAAATTATACTCACTTCCTGTTCGCGGCTACCAAAACTCATTCCACTGGCATTCATCAACTGTAAATAATCAATAATCAAACATTCTACTTTGTGTTCTTTCACCAACCGACGTGCTTTGCTACGCAATTCAAAAATGGATAAACTTGGTGTGTCGTCAACATAAATGGGTGCATCGATAAGATCTTTTATGTCTTTGTCCAGTTTTATCCATTCTTCGGGATCAAGTTGACCATTCTTTACTTTTTCACCTTCCAATTCGCACACGTTCATTATCAAACGATTAACTAATTGTACGTTAGACATTTCCAAAGAAAATATGGCAACAGCCGAATTGTAATCAACGCCCATATTTTTTGCCATTGATAACACAAAAGCGGTTTTACCCATAGCAGGGCGGGCAGCAATAATGATTAAATCAGATTTTTGCCAGCCTGAAGTAATTTTATCCAGACTGTGAAAACCACTCGCCACACCACTTGCGCCTTGTTTTGTGGCTGCCAGTTGCATTCTGTGAATTGCTTCATCAATAATTGGACTTATTTGTGTAACATTTTTTTTAAGATTTCGTTGTGAAACCTCAAATAGCATGCCTTCAGCTTCCTGCATCAAGTCATCCACGTCAATTTTATCGTCAAATGCTTTTGATTGTATATCGCTTGAAATACGAATGAGTTCACGTGCCAGAAATTTTTGTACAATAATTCGGGCATGATATTCAAGATGAGCGGCCGATGAAACTTTGGCTGTCAGCAATGTAATATAATATGGACCACCAATATCATCAATAGTTCCACTTTTGCGCAATTGTTCAGTTACCGTATGCATATCAACCGGTTCTTGATGCATAGCAAGTTGCATTATGGCTTCAAAAATTTTTTGATGTGCTACTTTATAGAAACATTCAGGTTTTAGAATTTCCGAAATTAGCGAATAGGCATCTTTTTCAATCATAATGGCACCCAAAACGGCTTCCTCCAATTCTGGTGCTTGTGGAGGTAATTTGCCATATTCATTGGCTTGAATAGGAACAGGGCTTGTTGATTTCTTAGTGTAGGAACGGTTTTCAGCCATCTTTCAAATTACTATTTAACGGTATGTTATTTACAATTTTTGCGGGTTTCAAAAGTACTAAAGTTTTCTCAATGTTCCATATTAAATTTTTCAACAAATTATGCACAATTTAAAGAGATTGGCTTTCTGAAGTTTTCAGATTTATAAAAAAATCCTTACCTTTGAATCACATTTCACAACAACAATTGTCAACTAAATATGCTAACATATCCCAATGCAAAAATTAATCTGGGTCTTAACGTTGTCAAACCTCGCCCGGATGGTTATCACAATATTGAAACCGTTTTTTACCCAATTGGTCTTAGCGATGTGTTGGATGTTGAAGTTTCAGAAACTTGTTCTGATTATAGTTTTTCCACTTCAGGAATTACACTTGAAGGTGATCCGGAGGATAATTTAATTGTAAAAGCCTATCGACTAATTCGTTCAGCGTATCAGATTTCACCGATTGATATTTCACTTTGCAAGCAAATTCCTTTTGGTGCCGGTTTGGGTGGTGGTTCGTCAGATGCAGCTTTTATGCTGAAAACCCTGAATGATTTATTCGAATTAAAAATAACAACAAAAAAACTCGAACGGTTAGCATCTAAACTGGGAGCTGATTGTCCGGTTTTTATTCAAAATAAACCGGTATTTGCTAAAGGAATTGGGAATGAGTTCACATCGATTGAGCTATCGCTAAAAGATAAGTTTTTAGTATTGGTAAAACCCGATATTCATATTTCTACACCAGAAGCTTATTCATTGGTTGTACCCGAGAAACCTGAAATTTCACTGGCTGAACTGATAAAACAACCCATTACGGAATGGAAAAACATGATAAAAAATGACTTTGAGAAATCTGTTTTTGCAAACCATCCTGAGATTGAAGCAATTAAAGATAATTTGTATAAAATGGGTGCTTTATATGCTTCCATGTCGGGTTCAGGCTCATCTGTATTTGGGATTTTTGAAACTGAACCAGAGAAAACAATAGATTTCGGTAAGTATTTTGTTACTGGAGGCATTTTGGATTGAAGTACACATTTTTTAGAAAAAAAAAGTAAATAAAAAAAAGAATAATATATGTAAAAATACTGCATTATTTTACTTCATTTATTTCTGAAAATTTATGGAAAAAGGCTTGTATAATTCAACAAAAAGCAGTACTTTAGTGCGATTTTTTAGATTGTAACAAAATTAATTATAGATGATTGATCAAGACAGAATTATTAAGGTAAACATTGACGAAGAAATGAAATCTTCGTACATCGATTATTCCATGTCAGTAATAGTTTCGCGTGCGTTACCCGATGTACGCGATGGTTTTAAACCTGTACATCGCAGGGTGTTGTTTGGAATGAACGAATTGGGTAATAACTCCGATAAACCCTATAAAAAATCTGCCAGAATTGTTGGGGAGGTAATGGGTAAGTATCACCCACATGGTGATTCATCCATTTATGGTACATTGGTTCGCATGGCACAACATTGGTCGATGCGTTATCCATTGGTTGATGGACAAGGAAATTTTGGTTCAATTGACGGTGATAGCCCTGCAGCTATGCGTTATACCGAAGCCAGGTTGCGTAAAATTTCGGAAGATATGTTGATCGATATCAACAAAGAAACAGTTGATTTTCAACTTAACTTTGATGATACGTTGAAAGAGCCAACTGTTTTACCAACCCGAATTCCTAATTTGTTGATAAATGGTTCATCCGGTATTGCAGTTGGTATGGCTACAAATATGGCACCACACAATTTATCCGAAGTAGTTGATGGTATTGTAGCTTATATCGATAATAATGAAATTGAGATATCAGAATTGATAAAATTCATCAAAGCTCCTGATTTTCCTACCGGTGGTATCATTTATGGTTATGCTGGGGTGAAAGAAGCATTCGAAACCGGTCGTGGACGTATTGTGGTTCGTTCAAAAGTGGAGATTGAAACAGATGCTTCGGGACGCGAGAAGATTATCATTAATGAAATTCCTTATCAGGTTAATAAAGTTGAATTGATTAAAGCTGTTGTAGCTTTAGTAGAAGATAAAAAGGTTGAAGGTATTTCGCATATAAACGATGAATCTGACCGCGAAGGAATGCGTATTGTGGTGGATATAAAACGCGATGCGAATTCCAGCGTTGTATTAAATAAATTATTTAAATATACAGCCCTACAGTCTTCATTTAGTGTAAATAACATTGCACTTGTTCATGGTCGTCCACGCATGTTGAACGTGAAAGATATGATTCATTTTTTTGTAGAACATCGCCACGAAGTTGTGATTCGTCGTACACGATTTGAATTGGCTGAAGCGCAAAGACGCGCTCATTTGCTGGAAGGATTTATGATTATTCTGGATAATTTGGATGAAGCCATCAAAATTATTCGTGATTCAAAAACTCCCGATGAAGCACGTACCCGACTGATGGAACGTTTCGGATTGTCCGATATTCAATCACGTGCAATTGTTGAAATGCGCTTGCGTCAACTTACCGGCATGGAGCAAGATAAACTTCGTGCCGAATATCAGGAAATATTAAATTTAATTGCACATTTACAGGAAATTCTGGACCAAGTGGAATTGCGTATGCAAATTATTAAGGACGAATTACTTGAAGTAAAAGCAAAATATGGCGATGTACGTCGTACTCAAATCTTTTATTCATCAGAAGAATTTAATCCTGAAGATTTTTATGCCGATGATGAAATGATCATTACCATTTCGCATTTGGGCTATATTAAACGTACCGCATTGACCGAGTTTAGAACTCAAGGACGTGGTGGTGTAGGTTCAAAAGGTAGTGATTCGCGCGACGAAGACTTTATTGAATACATTTATCCGGCTTCGATGCACAATACCATTTTGTTTTTTACGTCAAAAGGTAAATGTTATTGGTTGAAAGTATATGACATTCCCGAAGGAAGCAAAAACTCAAAGGGACGTGCCATACAGAATATGTTGAATATAAATGGTGATGATAAAGTGAACGCATTTATTCGTGTGAAAGGTTTAACCGATAGTGAATATATTAATTCACATTATTTGGTTTTTGGAACCAAAAATGGTGTGATTAAGAAAACTTCACTCGAAGCTTACTCTCGTCCACGTCAAAATGGTGTAAATGCCATTACCATTCGTGAAGATGATCAGGTTATACAGGTTCGCCTGACTGATGGTAATTCGGAAGTACTTATGGCAAATCGTAATGGTCGTGCTATTCGTTTCCACGAATCGAAAGTACGAGAAATGGGTCGTACTGCCACAGGAGTTCGTGGCATGATGCTCGATGATGACGGTCAGGATGAAGTTATTGGAATGATTTGTGTTAACAAAGAAGACAATGAAAATATTATGGTTGTTTCGCAACTTGGTTATGGAAAACGAACTTTGTTGGACGAGAAAGTTGAAGTTGGTGAAGATGGTAAACTTCTTGTTGACGAAGATGGAAATCCAATTGAGGCAATTGCTGTTTATCGTGTTACAAACCGTGGTGGTAAGGGTGTTAAAACAATAAATATTACTGAAAAGACGGGAAAGTTGGTTTCAATCAAAAGCGTTACAGATGAAAACGATTTGATGATTATCAATAAATCAGGTATTACAATTCGTATTAAAGTAGCAGATTTCCGAATTATGGGACGTGCCACGCAAGGTGTTCGATTAATCAACCTTGAGAAACGAAATGATGAAATAGCCTCTGTATGTAAAGTTTTATCTGAAGTTGCTTTAGAGGAAGTTGTAGAAGAGGCAACGGAAGGAATAATCAATGAATCTTCAGAAATAATTTCAGATGTTGCTGAGAAAGATGAAAATGTTTCTGAAAATAAGGGATTTTCTGAAACCAAAGAAGAAATAGAAGAATAATCAATAAACAACCCTAACTTAATATAATTAGGGTTATAAACAATCAAAATAATTCAATAAATCACTTCTAAAGCCTGGTTATTGGTTTTAGAGTTAAAAAAATTACTCATCATGAAAAAACTTATTTTATTCTTATTTTTGGTGATAAGCTTTACTATTACTTTTGCTCAGAAGTCCAACGTGTCGAAGGCAAAGAATAAGGCTTTGATGGAAAATCCTGACTTTGCCGGTGCACGTGAACTTATCAAATTAGCATTGGTAGATTCTACAACAAAAGATCTTGCCGATACCTGGTACGTGGCTGGATTAATTGGTTACAAAGAAAATGAAACATTATACCAAAAAGCATTATTAAATTTACCATTTGATGCTGATGTAAAAGGTAGAGCATTATTGGAATCGTACGATTATTTCTTAAAAGCAGCAAAATTAGAACTTGTACCGGATGAAAAAGGCAAAGTGAAACTTAAAGTGACTAAAGAGATTGTACCAAAGTTGAAAGAATATTATTTAACACAACAGAATTTAATAGCTTATGGTGCATATTTATTCGAAAAGAAGAAGTATGAAAGCGCAATAAAAGCATTCGAAGTTTTTTTGGAAATTCCAAAATTAGCAATAATTAATAATGAATTGAAAATGGATACTACTTATAATATGATTAAATATTATACTGCAGTTGCATCAACAAATGCTAAGAACCATGAAAAGGCTATTGTTTTATATGAAGATTTGAAAGATAAAAAGTATGAAACCATGGCTGTATATCAATTATTGTACGAAGAATATGTGAATAAAAATGACACGGTAAATTTTGTAAAGACATTGAAAGAGGGTTTCGAAAAATTTCCTTCTGATGCTTGGTTCCTACAAAATCTTATAAATTACTTTATTTATACGGGTAAAACTCAGGAAGCATTGACTTATCTGAATACTGCAATCGAACGAGAACCTACGATGTCGCAATATCGATACGTTAAAGGAAATCTGGATGAAACGTTAGGCAATTTTGACGAAGCTTTAGCTTCTTTTGATAAATCCATTGAGTTGGATCCTAAAATGGTTGATGCTTATGCAGGTAAAGGTCGATTATATTACAATAAAGCCGTAAAAATGTCGGAAGTGGCAAATGCAAATAAAGATGTAAAACAATACAATGAAGAAATGAAAAAAGCCGAAGTTGTATTTAAAGAATCAGTGCCATTTTTCCAAAAGGCTGCAGAATTAAAACCAAAAGATATTGAGTACAAAAAGACACTTAAAACACTATACTACAGGTTGAAAATGGATTCCGAATTCGAAGCTATTAAGAAAGAAATTGACGCAATGTAATCTGCCTTTCGTTATAAACTAAGGAAGCCATTTGGGAAACTGAATGGCTTTTTTTGGTGTAAGTTAGCAAACTGGGTTAACAAAATGATAGATATCCAAACAGTTGAATATAGTTTTTATAATGAACATTTTAATTGTTTTTTGGCAGTCATAATATATACCTTATACAATGTCGAAAAAAGAAAAGCTACCATATGTTGATGGCAGCTTTTAATATTTTGAATTGAAACGGTTTCTACTCTTCAGTAATTATAACATTTTTTATTTCCCAACTTCCAGCCGCACCATCGGGTGCGCTACTTAAATACTTGAATGCTATACGAACATTGCTTTTTCCAGCAAATGATGATAAATCAATACCTGTTGATGGAATGAATGTCCAGTTTAATCCTGATGGATAACCAGCCGCTGGAATGGTCAATTGTGTCCAGTCAGCAGAATTAATAGTAACTCCATCGCATTTATTAGAAATCCAAACCGTAATAGCTTTTTTCATTGCATCCGGATTTGGTGCTCCAGCATTGAAGTAACGACCTACATGTGTGAAGTTTAACCAAGGATTAACACGTTCTGTAAAGTTCATAGCAGGAGAAACCAACCAATCTTCGTTGTTAAAATAACTTTTTGAAGACGAAACATAGCCCGTCATAAGCATATATTTATAAAGGATGTTCCATTCCCAAATTTGATCTCCAACTACACTGATTGCTTTAAAATCACCTATTCCTTCGTTAAGTCCTTTTAAAATCAAAATGTCTTGCCATAATCCTTTTTTAAGCGCAAATTGTGAATTAGCACATTTCCAGTCTGTTCCATTAAAGGTTAAAACTCTATATTGAATAATACTTGCCGAATTAAATTTATATCGAACCATTCTTACTTCATTAGCTGCTGCATAAGGACATTTGCTTTTTAAATATAAGTTCAAATAATACATTATATTCATTGCAGGTGTAAAGTATAACGATTTTCCAGGTTGATTGGTTGCAGAACCCATTTGTAAATAATCGGCATCGGTCAGTACAATTTTATTGGCAGTACTAATTGAAGTTGTGTCACTTGAATTTACTAAATCATAAGTCACTTTAATTGATGAATTTGCATCCACGTAAATAAATTTTTGATTTAACAAATATGGTATGAAATCTTTTGCTTTTAAATTATCGTCAAAAAACTTGTTCTGATCAATTTTTGTTGCATTTGCATATACCAAAGCATTAGATAATCTATTGTTTAATCTTGTTATTTCAGTATTAATAGCTGTAGAATCTGCTTTAGTTTTTGCATTAGCCAAATCAATTTTTCTGGCTGCAATCGAATCAGTAATTGGTTTTTTGATTATAGTTGCAATAGTAGTAAAGTCCGCTGCCGTCATATCATAACCAATTGTAACCACATTTACAGGGTTCGCTTCCAAATCTAATTCAGGAAAGTTTTTTGCATTATAATCTTCACAAGAAGTAAATAGGACTGTTAAGGCCAAACTTATAATAAAATATATCTTTTTCATTGTTCTAAAATTATTATATTGTTAAATAATTAGTTTTTAAAATTTAATTTTCAAGCTAACAGACCAAGTGCGACCAAAACCATAAAATACTTGTGCATCTTTGGCAGTGTGAGTAGTTCCATCATAAGCATCTGTAATATACTCTGTATCAAGCAAGTTATCAATGTTTCCAACAAGTGAAGCATCGTAATCGCCCAATCTAAAACGGTAATTTGCCATAAAATCTACTGTATAAGCATCAGGAATCATCCATGGTTGTTCGTTTGTGTTAGTCCCAATTGCCGAATTAATCTTATAACTAGAATAATTATGACCAAAATAGTTAGCATCCAAACCAATTTTGAATCCTTTTAATATTTGATAATTAAAACCAAGTGCTCCAGTTGTTTGTGCAGAGTTACCAACGTGAATGCCTTTAAGGTTTACATCAACTTTTGCATGAGTAGCGCTCATTAATTCTGTTGGAAGTCCTTTTTCATCTGAGGGTTGACCAGTTTGAGTATATAGATAACCAGTAGCGTTACTATCCCAAGTCCAATCGCCCAATGAAATCATACCTGTAACTTCCAAATTTTTGGTTGGTTTTGACGTAAAATCAAATTCAATTCCTTGGTGAAGCGCATTCACTCCTTCAAGGTTGGCATATTGAACTTCTTGTTGTTGAGTTGAAGTAACTACGATGGTTTTATCTAACCATTTGGTTCTATATACGTTTAGATTTCCCGAAAAATATTTTGATTTGTAACCATATCCAACCTCAGCAGAAAATGCTTTTTCGTTAATCCCATTTGGATTTAACATGTTGCTTATAGTTGATTGAAGGAATGCACCTCCAGAGAAAAATGGTGCTCGTGAAATAATACCTATGTTAACAAACACATTTTGTTTGTCATCAATATTATAATTTGATCCACCTTTAGCGCAATATCCCAAAAAGCTTGTGGTTGCAGATTTTGCATTTGCAGCATCATAATAAAAGCGGTCGTACCTCCAATATGAAGTATTTGAACCAGAAAGTGAAATAAATGTACTTAGGTTGTCTTTATTATATTCCGCTTGTCCAAAAACTCCTTGACTGAAAACATACCCATCATAATCACGGTATACCACATCGCCCACACCTAACTTAGTTGCCTTTAATTGTGCATTTTTCGGGTTGAATGGACGATCAGAAGATAAATCTAAAAAGAAATTACCGCCATACAGATCACTTATTTCGTTGGTATGTACACCTTTATAATATCTCAAATCTACACCTCCATAATAATCAATATTTCCAATTTTTGTATTGTATGTGGAAAGAACTCCGTACCAAATATGTTTGTTGATACTATTTGACATTACCATTTTAGACCCACTTGTATTCAAATCAGAGGCTTTATTCAATTCATAAATAGCACCATAATTAAATGTACCATCTAAATTTCTGAAAGTTTTTGCAGGTTCTCCTGTTCCCGAAGGAACACCAAACCAATTGTTTCTGTCAGCACTTGTAGTACCTTGTCCACTGTAGCCTCCTCCATCTCCTATTGACATATAAATTGCTGAAGATAAGCTTGATTTTTCTTTGATTGTCCAGAAGTGATTCAACGAAATTTGTGGTTTGTTATAATAATTGTACGATGATTGTTTACGTTGTCCATTCATATCGAATCCATAAGAAGCATTGTATTTATACTTCAAGGGTTGTTTTTGCCAGTTCTCAATTGTCAATCTGTCCGCATTATTACGCTGATTGTGCCATTGTGGTGCGGCAAATGCAGTAAATGATAATTGATGAGCATCATTTATCTTTTTAGAGATATTCATGAAATATGAATATGATTCAAATTCAGTTCCTTGTATATAACCGTTCCCAACAGTTTTAGAGCCTAATAATGTAATAGCCCAATTGTCATTAGTTAATCCAGTAGAAACAGAAAATCCAATTTTTTCATAACCGTCATTACCAATGCCATAAGAAACCGCTCCGCCTTTTTTTGCATCGGTAGAACGTGTTACAATATTAATTGAACCTCCTAGCGATGGCGCAGCTACTTTAGATGCTCCTAGACCACGTTGTACTTGCATTGAGCGAGTTACATCGCTCAATCCTGCCCAGTTTGACCAATAAACACCGCCCCATTCCATATCATTTACTGGAACTCCATTAATCATCACTGCAATGTTAGCAGATTCGAAACCACGTAAATTAATACGTGAATCGCCAAAACCACCACCTTGACGGGTAGCATATACTCCAGGTGTAGATTTTAATATCTCTGGAAATTCTTTTACACCAATTTTTGTTTCAATTATTATCGGGTCAATAACCGAAAGTGCAACAGGTGTTTTACGCTTAATTGCTATTGAGGAGGTTACAGTTACATCATTAAGACCTATTGCTTCACTTTCAATGGCAATATTACCTAAATCGGGATTGTTGTTTGAGGCTTCAATAGTAAGTGTAGAATAACCGATATAAGAAATTGTCAGGTTTTGTTTTCCGGAAGGCAACTTAATAGCAAAACTGCCATCGAGTGCTGTACTTACCCCCAAACCTGAGGCTGGATTAAATATACTTACACCTACAAGTGCTTCGTTAGTGGCTTTGTCTACTACTATTCCTTTCACCAGTCCTTGCGAAAACGATAGCTGAACTATCACTGCCACAACAAATAAAGAAATCACTTTTTTCATAAAATTGTTGAATTAATAAAATTTAAAATTGTTTTTTTTATTTCTAATTTATGCAAATATAAGGTATTTGGCTGAAAAACTATTTCATCGTCCTGAATATTTATCAACAATTCATTCAATTTGTGCCAGAAAATACTTTAATGCGAGTTTGTTTTCATTATTTAAGTTATTAATTTGCCTTTAAATCATATTTAATTCAAAGTTTTGTATTTAAATGTAACTGAATTAATGATAAAATGAGATGAACTTGTTATACCATTTAAAAAAAAAGAAATTATTTCTACTTTGACAGATTTATCTTAAAAGAAATAGTAACGCGGAATTAGCGGATTATTTTATGAAATGATAACTGATTTAAACACGGATTAAAAAATTTCAAAAATGAAATTTGCAGATTGAAGTTATAGTGTCTCTTTATTTCATCCTAATTTTGAATTGTCATAATTTAAATCCGAATTATATCTGTTTTTTTCAATTTATATCTGTTTTTATCTGCTTTATCCGTAAAATCTTCGTTGCTATTCTTTTGAAATTCTTTCCCTGAAAATTAATCTTTAATCTGTCAAAGTAGAATTAGATAAATTAGTATAATTATAGATAAAAAAAGGCTGACTTTTTTATTAGGCAGCCTTTTAAAGATTTATAGAATAAATTTAGAAAAAATATTTTACTCCAAATTGAATTTGCCAGCGTGAAATTCCACTGTTCAAATCTTTAAACGTGTCAGTTACCACAGCACTATTAAGTAATGGCATAGTGAAACCTGCCATATAACCATTGGCTAATGTTGGCTTACTCGTCATATTAAGAAATTGATATTGTGGGGAACTGCTACTACCATAAACTGTTGTTGATTTAACACCCCAATTTTTGTTAATTAAATTAAGTACGTTTGATACATCAAAACTAAAGCGTAGTGTATGAAGCTCTCCATTTTTCAACGGAAGTTTAATGTCATGCGAAATATTTGCATCTAGTTGATGTTCAAACGGTGATACACCACCATTGCGAGTAGTATATTCACCTCTATGTTTGCTCAAATATGGATCTTGATTAATGAAAGCATCAATTTGATTCCAAATTTCAGCTTTACTTCTTGTATCACCCGTAGCTGGAACAATATTTATTTGTGTTTCATCTTTTGGAACAAACATTAAATCATTAAATGATTGTCCATCTCCATTCAAATCACCATTATATGTATATGAGTAACGAAATGGTTGATATAACTGGTAAATTGCGCCAAATGAAGTGGAAGCATTTTTACCCCAATTAGCAGTATATGCTGCTTGAACTAATAATCTACCATCAAATGAACCAGCCGAATAACCAAGTTCTTCAGCGTTTGGGTCAATTGCCGGACGGTATTTCCAAGCAGAAGATGCCACAGATGATGAGCCATCTGTTACCCCTTTGGATTGACCAAATGAATATGAACCATTCAAATACAATCCTTTAAGTGTACCAACTATAAATGTTTTTTGCAATTGAAATGTAGTGTACAATGAAGCACCTTTGCTTGTATTTTTCATTAAAATCACATTTGCATTTTTTGTTGTTATAAACTGTCCATTACTCACATTCGTTGGATTGAAATATGGACGTGCATCTTCACCACTACCATCTTTTACATAAACAGTGATATTATTCAAACCTATATTTGAATGATAAATAGCATTAACATCTTTATTGTAAAGTACTTCCACTGTTGCAATCCATCCATCTCCAAATTTATAATCCGCTGCTAAATTCGATTTCCATAATTGTGGATATTTAAAATTAGGATCAGTTACAGCTAAATCCATTAATGAAGTTTTAACTTCGGCGGCTGTGGGAACATATTCTGCAATGCCATCAAATAAACGTTTAGAAGATAAATCTCCAAACAATAAACCGTTATTACCTGCTTGGTTACTTAACCAAACATAGGGAGGGGTTCCTGTAAATATACCCGAACCACCACGTATTTGAAGAGTTTTATCACCCCTGGCATCCCAGTTCAAACCCAATCGTGGTGAAAATAGAGGTGAGCTTTTTGGATATTTTGAAACATCAACTTGAGTACCATTTTGAAATACCAATGCTGCTGCAGCAGGATTTTCATCCAATTTTGTAAGGAATATTGGATTGTCAACTCGAAGTCCTAATGTTAAGTTTAATTTTGATGTTACTGTCCATTTATCTTGGACATAAAAACCAAGTGAAATTACATCTACATAAGCGTAAGGGAAACCATTTCCTTGTAATGCAATTTTTTGCGAAAATCCTGAAGCCAATGACGTTGGTTTAACTCCTATTGAACCAGCGTTTTTCCATGTTAAGTATTTATTTACATCGGTATAAAAATCTTCTATTGAGTTAAATTTCCAAGCACCAGCAAATGAGTTTGCATAACCATTTTTAAATTTACGCAAATCATTCTGCGTACCAATTGTAATTTGATGATTATCTAAAATCCAGGTAAAATTGTCTTGAATTTGATAAATATCCGAGTTCAAAAGATTATTGTAAGAATTCGCTTCAGTTCCAAAAGTTGTTAAAGCATTCGCACTAGAAGTTCCATCTAATATATCTACTTGCGGAAAGAATCCACCATCCATTTCACGGAAATCTCTTAATGCCGAATATCCCAATTTCAAAGTATTCGACATATTATCATTTATAGCCGTTGTTAAATCTGCCATAAAAATATTGAAATTATTATTTGTTCGATAGTATGTAGAAGAATATGGAATAGAAAATGAATTAGGTCCACGTCCATTTGTTGGGGCACCTGATGAACTCGGAGAGTTCGTGTTAAAAGATTTTAGATAGAAGTACTTCAAACTTAAGGTGTTTTTTGAATTTATATTCCAATCAACTCTTGCAGTTAGTCTGTCAGCTTTGGTTGGAACAGCCGAAACATTGTAAGAACCAGGATTATAATTGAATTTTGATACCAAAAAGTCGGACAACTGTTGAAGAGTTGCTTCATCTGCATAGGAATATTGACCAGTTACTGGTTGTGTTTTATTGGTGCGTGGTTTGAAGTTGACAGGAGTTTCTTGACGATCCATTTCACCATTTAAGTAAAAAAATAATTTGTTTTTGATAATTGGACCGGAAACACTCATTCCATATTGTTTGTTTGAAAATTCACTAATGGCATTTATATCTTCTTTTTGTCTCCAGCCAGTTAATGAAGGACTTTTAGTGTACATATATGCTGATCCATGCCATTTGTTTGTTCCAGATTTTGTTACAGAGTTAATTGCAGCACCTGTAAAAGCACCATTTCTAACATCAAATGGGGCTATCATAACTTGTACCTGTTCCAATGCTTCAAGTGAAATTGGTTCAGTTCCTTGTGCACCAAGTGATGAACTTAAACCAAATGAATTGTTGAATGAAGCACCATCTACGGTTACATTATTGAACCTATATGATGTTCCACCAAAATTACCACTACTGCTCATCGGAGTCAGTTTTGTGAAATCGCTTAATGCTCGATTCATTGTTGGGAGTTTATCCATCTGCTCACGAGTTATAATTTCTTGTGAACCTGTACGATTACTTGAAATAACCGCGTTTCGATTGCTAACTACGACAACTTCTTTCAGTGTTTGCGTATTTTCTGTTAGTTTTGAATTGAATGTTAACTCTTCACCTAAACTCAGATTTAAATTATTTACTACCTCTTTATTGTGACCAATATAACTTATTTCAATTGTATATGGACCACCAATCCGCAAATTTGACAAATTATAGGTTCCGTTATTACGTGTAGAAACTCCGTAAACTGTTCCTGTAGGTGTATGTGTAGCTTTAACAGTTGCGCCAATTATTGGTGAATTTACGTTGTCCACTACCTTACCACTTATTCCAGAGGTAGTTACTTGTGCATTCATTGTTGAAATTATCATAAACAATGAGGAAATAATAAAGTACTTTAAATTTTTAATCATAAAATAATTGTTTTTGGTTTTAAATAATAAATAAATTTTTAGAAACAAAACGTATATAGTGAATAATTGTATAAAAATTATTTTTTGCAAAAGTAAAGTATTAATTTACATAAACTATTTCATTGGTATGAATATTTATCAACAATGTCATATTATAAAAACATTTTTTTTTAAATTAATGAATGAATCATTTATTAAAAGGTTGCACTTTGTAAATGTTTTTTCAAAAATATTTATGAATTGATTGTTTATTAGCAATATATTTATAAACTGAAATTAATTGGATGCGAAAGTTGTGTTTTTTAGTTGTTATTTTTTTTGTTACATAATTACAATAAACAGGGTTTTTTATTACGAATATATTTCAAAACGATAATAATATAATAAATTACTGAACTTCTCAATTCCTTCTTATTCATTAATTTCAATTCTATTAAAAAAAGAACTATCTTTGTGTCCCATTTTTAATGGGTATATTAATATAAAATTTTTAAACTTGAAACATTATAATAATCAAGAATAAAAGTCTGTATATTATTGTATTATACATTAATTGTGGATTTTTTAGTTATGAATTACAACAAAAAATTTATGCGCAAAGCAATCGCTTTGTCCATCGAAAATATCAAAAATGGTGGAGGTCCTTTTGGAGCTGTTATAGTTAAAGACGGAAAAATAGTTTCAACCGGAGTAAACTGCGTAACTGTCAACTCAGACCCCACTGCACATGCTGAAATAATAGCCATTCGCAAGGCTTCTAAGAAATTGGGAAGCTTCGATTTGACAGGTTGCGATATTTATACATCATGTGAACCTTGTCCTATGTGCCTTGGTGCAGTTTATTGGGCACATCTGGATAAAATGTATTATGGTAATACCAAATCCGATGCCAAAAATATTGGTTTCGACGATTCATTTATTTATGATGAATTAGAATTAAAACCAGAAAATCGTCAGGTAAGAACTACACAATTGTTACCCGAAGAGGCAATTGTAGCTTTTGAAACATGGTCAAAAACGGAAGATAAAGTTAGATATTAGTTAATTAGCAATTAGTTAATTAGTTGTAGACTTAGTTCTTTCTGTTTTTTATATTGTTAAAATATTATTAAAATACAATAATTGTAAATATAAGATAATCATAATCAGGAAAATAGTTAAAAACTAAATTCCAATAACTTAAGTAATTGGCAAAATATAATGTACCATTTAAAAAAGATTTTTTTGAACGCAAAGATGCAAAGACACAAAATCGCAACGAATATAAATCATTGTAAATCAAGTATTTTTTAGCGTCTTTGCGACTTAGCGACTTAGCGTTCAAAATATGACATTATATTAGCACACTTACTTAATCAACCAATTACTAATCAACTAATTTTGATTCTTTCCGATTTTCAACAACTTTATTCCCATCATCCACAAGTTAATGCACTTGTAAAATGGTCAACTTCACTCGAACCAAACGTAAAAATTTCAGGTTTGAGTGGGTCTTCATCTGCATTGGTGGTAGCTTCTCTATTTAAAGAACACTCAAATTCACAAATTTTGGTGATGAATGATGCCGATCAGGCAGCATACCTTTATAACGATTTGAAATTTATGCTTCCTACCGACAATGTGTTTTTCTTTCCTTCGTCGTATAAACGTGCCATTAAATTATCACAATTAGATGCTGCCAACGAAGTTCTGCGTACAGAAGTTCTTAATCGATTGGCAAATAATACAAATCCCTGCATAGTAATTACTTATCCCGAATCGTTGATGCAAAAAGTGATTTCAGAACAAAGTATGAAATCAAAAATACTAAAAATGTCAGTGGGTGAAAATCTTAGTATTGATTTTATTACAGATATTCTTGTAGAATATGGATTCGAAAAGGTTGATTTTGTATTCGAACCGGGACAATTTTCAGTTCGCGGTGGTATTGTAGATATTTTCTCATTTGCTTTCGAATTACCATATCGTTGTGACTTTTTTGGTGATGAAGTAGAAACGATTCGTGTTTTTGATATAGAAACACAACTTTCACAGGAGCATAAAAAGGAAATTGTCATAATTCCGGATTTACATCGTGATACAAAATCACCACATGTTTCATTTCTGGAATTTATTGACCAAAAATGTTTGATAAGCTTTACCAATGCAGGTTTTGTACGTGAACGAATCAATCAATTGTACGATGAAGCATTGATAAAAACCAATGCAGGAGAACATAAAGTGGCTAGTTTGCACATAACCCTGATTACCGGTGATGAATTTATTAAGTTGGTAACACCATTTCGAAAAATGGAATGGACTGAAAATGCTTATTTTCAACATAATACAACTATAAATTTCAATATTTCTTCTCAACCGATATTTCATAAAAACTTCGATTTAGTTGCCGATAATTTAAAAAAATGGTTGCACGATAATTACAAAATTTACATTCTGAGCGATAGTTCCAAACAAACCGACCGTATTGCAGCTATTTTTGCTGACAGAGGCGATGCCATTACATTTCAAGCGGTAAAAAATACTTTGCACGAAGGATTTATTGATCATGATCTGTCAATTTTGTGTTACTCCGATCATCAAATCTTCGACCGTTTTCACAAATTTCAACTCAAAACCGATAAAACACGATTGGGAAAAGTGGTGATGACACTCAAGGAGTTGAATCAGTTCCAGATTGGTGATTATATGGTGCATGTCGATCATGGTGTTGGAACTTTTGGTGGATTGGTGCGAACAAATGTAAATGGTAAAATGCAGGAAATGGTCAAACTCATTTACAAAGATGATGACATAATTTTTGTCAGTATTCATGCATTACACCGCATTTCTAAATATAAAGGCAAAGATGGCGAAGCACCACGTATCAATAAACTGGGTTCGGGAGCATGGGAACGGTTAAAGGAACGCACCAAATCTAAGGTGAAAGATATTGCACGTGAGCTGATTAAACTTTATGCAAAACGTAAAGCAGAACAAGGTTTTCAGTTTACTCCCGACAGTTATTTGCAACAGGAATTAGAAGCATCATTTATTTACGAGGACACCCCCGATCAGGTAAAATCGACTGCTGATGTAAAAAAAGACATGGAATCATCGCTCCCTATGGATAGATTGGTATGTGGTGATGTTGGTTTTGGAAAAACAGAAATTGCCATTCGTGCTGCTTTTAAAGCTGTTACCGACAGCAAGCAAGTTGCAGTTTTGGTGCCAACAACCGTGTTGGCATTGCAACACTATAATACGTTTAAAGATCGATTAAAGGATTTTCCCTGTACCATCGAATACCTGAGCCGTGCGCGCAGTAGCAAACAAACTTCCGAAGTGCTCGAACGCTTATCAAAAGGTGAAATTGACATTATTATCGGAACACATAAACTCGTGGGAAAAAGTGTGAAATTCAAAGATTTAGGTTTATTAATTATTGATGAAGAGCAAAAATTTGGGGTTACCATAAAGGAAAAACTCAAGGAATTGAAGGTCAATGTGGACACGCTCACAATGACGGCAACTCCAATTCCGCGAACATTGCAGTTTTCGTTGATGGGAGCACGTGATTTGTCCATTATCAATACACCACCACCCAATCGTTATCCTGTTCAAACAGAAAATCATATATTCGATGAAGATGTGATTCGCGAAGCCATTCAGTTGGAAATGAACCGAAATGGTCAAATATTCTTTGTCAACAATCGTATACAGAATATATATGTTATTGAGACAATGATTAAACGACTCGTTCCCAGTTGTCGTGTGGCAGTGGGTCATGGTCAAATGCCCGCTGATAAGTTGGAGTCAATTATTATCGATTTTATTGATTATGAATACGATGTGTTGATTGCCACTACGATAATTGAATCGGGAATTGATATTCCAAATGTAAATACCATCATTATCAATAGTGCTCAGAATTTTGGATTGAGCGATTTGCACCAATTGCGGGGCAGGGTAGGACGAAGTAACCGTAATGCTTTTTGTTACCTGCTTGCACCGGAGTTGAGTATGCTCACACCCGATGCACGTCGACGTTTACAAGCAATAGAAACTTTTGCCGAACTTGGAAGTGGTTTTAATATTGCTATGCAAGATCTCGATATTCGAGGAGCTGGTAATATGTTAGGAGCAGAACAAAGTGGCTTTATTGCTGATTTGGGTTACGAAACATACCAAAAAATTCTTAATGAAGCGGTACACGAACTTAAAGATGAAGAATTTACCGAACTGTACGCCGATGAGCGTACTGAAAATGAAAGTTCTACAGTTTTTGTTACCGATTGTCAGATTGATTCCGATTTAGAAGTTTTGTTTTCGAACGAATATATTCAGAATGTTTCTGAACGGATCAGTTTGTATCGTGAATTAGACAGCATACAAGACGAAGCGAGTTTGATGGAATATGAAAAACGGTTAGAAGATAGATTTGGAAAAATACCGGAAGAAGGAAAAAGTTTGATGTTAGTAGTAAAATTGCGCTGGATGGCAATGCGATTTGGAATTGAAAAACTGGTTTTGAAAAACGAACAGATGACCACTTTTCTTGTATCCAATCCAAAATCACCTTATTATCAGTCCGAATCGTTTGGAAAATTACTACAATATATTACTTCTCATCCACGTAAATGCCAACTTAGGGAACGAAATACACGTAGATCTGTGGTGTTTTTGGACATTAAGACTGTAGAAAAAGCATGGGAAGTATTTTTGGAAGTAAGCAGGTATTGCAGTTAAAAAATGGAAAATCCAAATTAATATACTTATAATTTAAGTATGTTATTAAGGGATTGTATCATAAAACCGCACTGTCGTTAGTTGAGAAAACTCCTATAAATAGGATTTGAGTTGTTGGTTTCTTTTGTAATCTGCCGTCCACTGTGGGATACCCGAAGGCGCAGCCCGCCATTAAAAACTAGACATGTCTCGTTTAATATTTTTAAACGTTGAGTTTTCCAATCTCAGAACAATGCGGTTCGTTTTTCTTATGCTACAAATATAGCATATTATTTTTGAATATATTCATAAAATTGAAATTATTTTTGTTAAATCTTTATCAATATTTCTTTAATTCAATCAAAAGTAAATTTCAAGGAAATAGAATAAAAAAACAAAGGTAAAATTTCGGTAATTAAAAGAAAATATCTACTTTTGCCAAGATTATAAAACTGATTAACAAAAGATAATTAATTATTACTAAGTTATGTCGAAAAAGGACGAGATAAAACACAAGGAATTAGAAAATGTAGAACATGTATTAAGTGCATCGGAAGCATTTATTGAAAAATATCAAAAGCAGATCATTTTTGGAGTCGGAGTTGTTGTAATGATTGTACTAGCGGTTTTGTCATTTAAAAATTTTTATTTGGAACCTCGTGAAATTGCTGCTCAAAATGAAATGTACAAGGCACAAGCTGTTTTTTCAACCGATTCATTCCGTGTTGCTCTCGAAGGTGATGGTGTTGAATCAATAGGATTCAAACAAATCGCTTCGGATTATAGTATAACATCTTCAGGTAATTTGGCTTCGGCGTATACCGGAATTTGTTATTTTAAATTAGGGCAATATGAAAATTCTATTAAATATCTTACCCAATTTGATGGTAAAGATTCCTATTTTACAACATCTGTAATTGGATTAATAGGTGACTGTTACGTTGAATTGAATGAATCTTCCAAGGCTATTGACTATTTTGAAAAAGCTGCCATGCAGGAAAATATGGTATTAAGTCCGGTTTATTTGAAAAAAGCAGCATTAGTTTATGAATCTTTGAAGCAACCAGATAAAGCAGAAAAAAACTACACTATTATCAAAGATAAATATCCAAATAGCCCCGAAGCTGCTGATATTGACAAATATATAGCACGTGTTCAAAAGTAAAAATTTGAAATACTTCATTCTTCTAAAAGCTACTCCAGTGTAATGAAGTGGCTTTTTTCATAATTTGAAAACAATAAAATTTTTAAACACAACATTATGTCCACTCGATATAAAAATCTTTCGGAATACAATGCAGAATTTATGCCAGACAAGGAAACTGTTTCCAATCAAACTTATGCGATTGCTGTTGCCGATTGGAATCCACAAATAACCCATACAATGCTTCAAGGGGCTATTGACACCTTAGTTTTGGTGGGAGTTAACCCCGAAAATATCAGGGTTGTTCATGTCCCTGGAACTTTCGAATTGACTTTTGCCGCACATCAATTAATGAGTTTAAATAAATATAATTCAATTATTGTTATCGGATGCATTATTCAGGGCGATACACCTCATTTCGATTATGTTTGTCAAAGTGTAACTTCGGGAATTACCGAACTTAATTTTCGTAAAGATGCCTGTCCAGTTGTTTTTGCTGTTCTCACTACCAATACCTTACAACAAGCCGTCGATCGAGCCGGTGGAAAACTTGGAAATAAAGGTATAGAGGGTGCTACAACTGCTTTAAAAATGGCAAATATTGTTTGGTAGTTTGTTTTTCACTACTGACCGACAAATAAAACAGAAAAAAGGGAAGTTCTCATAAAGAA
>JACDZH010000361.1 GCA_013426815.1 Paludibacter sp. | reverse complement strand
CACGCTGAATAACAGCGATATATAATATTAATCGAAATAAAGTCTAATATATTCAAGATTTAATTGCAGTTTACTTTCCTAGCATCAGAGGCTTTTTGGTTTCCTAAATCTTCTGCTTTACTGAAGTCTAAACAACCACTATCTTTCTGACCTAGTGCCATTTTCAAGAATCCTCTATTGAGATAAGCTGCTGCAAAATTGGGGTTAATGTCAATCAATTCCGTAAAATCGGCAATAGCACTTTTATAGTCCTGTAGGCTTGCTTTTGCGTTAGCCCTACTGTAATATGCTTCTGAATATCTCGGATTTATTTGAATTGCTCTTGAATAATCTGCTATTGCTCCTATATAATCCTGGAGATTATATTCAGCCAGTCCGGTTAAATAATATGCCTCGGCATCATTAGGATTTATCTCAATTGCTTTTGAGTAATCAACAATTGCACCACTATAATCTTGCAAATTAACTTTTGATTTTCCTATGTTAAGATAAGCAGTAGCATTTTTTGGATTAATTTCAAGAGACTTATTAAAATCAGCAATAGCACCTTCATAATCCTTTAAACTGTCTTTCACAGTACCTCTTTCAATGTAATTTGATGCATTACTCGGGTTTAACTCAATAGCTTTCGAAATATCAGAAATTGCACCTTTAAAGTCTTGAATATTTGCTTTTGCACTTGCAAGATTCAGATATACGGTTGTAAAATCGGGATTCAACTCTACAGCTTTTGTAATATCAGTAATAGCTCCTTTATAGTCTTGTGTTTTAATTTTCGCATAACCTCTATTAAGAAAAGCAGATGCATAAACTGGATTCATTTCAATTGCTTTATCAAAGTCTACGATGGCTAAATTATAATCTTGTAAGCTAGCCCTTGCATTTGCTCTTCTAAAATAATCGGATGCACTAATTAAAGGATTGAATTCAATAGCCATTGTAAAGTCTGCAATAGCACCTATAGAATCTTTAAGGCTTGCCTTAGCGTTTCCTCTGTTAAGATATGCTGAGCCATATTTTGGATTAATTTCAATGGCTTTTGTAAAATCGGCTATGGCATCTATAGAATCTTTGATATTAGCTTTGGCATTACCACGGTTTATATATGCTTCAGCATATTTTGGATTAATTTCAATGGCTTTTGAATATTCAACAATTGCACCTTTATAGTCTTTCAAATAATATCGAGCATTACCTAAATTTAGATAAGCATACGTATACTTTGGATAAATTTCAACAGCCTTAGTGAAATCAGAAATTGCACCATTATAATCATGTAGAGTGTATTTTACATATCCCCTGTTATAATATGCCTGTGCATATTTTGGATTATGAGTTATTGCCAAAGTGTAATCTACAATTGAACTTTTAAAATCCTGAAGGTAAAACATTGCTAAACCCCTGTTATAATAGGCTTCTGCATATTTTGAATTAATGGTAATGGCTTTAGTAAAATCAACAATTGATCCTTTATAATCTTTTAAGTTTGTTTTAACATTTCCTCTGTTTAAGTATGCAGATGCATAATTATGATTTAATTCAATAGCTTTTGAATAATCGGCATTGGCTCCATTAAAATCGAGTAGGAAAGATTTTGCGTTACCTCTAATAAGGTAGGCTGTGGCATTAGTTGAAATAATTTTTAATGCCCTGGAGCAATCGGCGATAGCGTCACTGAAATCTTGGCTGCAAATTCTAGCATTTGCTCTGTTGAGGTAAGCTGAGTAATAATAAGGATTTAGCTCAATAACTTTTGTAAAATCAGAAATAGCACCATTGTAATCGCGAATATTCACTTTTGCATTTCCACAATTGAGATATGCTTCTACATACTTAGGGTTAATTGAAATAGCTGATAAATAGTCTGTTATTGCACCTTGAAAATCTTTTATATTAGCTTTTGCAAAACCTCTGTTGAAAAAGGCTTCTGCATATTTTGGATTAAGTTCAATTGATTTTGTATATTCAACTATTGCTCCAATGTAATCCTTAGAGTTGTTTTTTACAAAACCTTTGTTAAAAAAAACCTTAGCAGTTTGGCTGTTACAAAAAAAAGTCATTGAAAAAGCAATATACAAATATAAGAGTCTTTTCATAATCACTTAATAATTAAAAATATCGTCAAAAATAGACATTTTTTTTAAATTATTACTCTTAATATCGTAAAATATTTATCAAATTTTAAAATAAATTTAACTAGAATATTATAAATAATTTCGTAACTACTCAGCACCCCTAAGTTGATGATACAGAATATTTTATGAA
>JACDZH010000360.1 GCA_013426815.1 Paludibacter sp. | reverse complement strand
GGTGATTTTTGGCAAGGTGCTGCTATAGGGGCTACGGTAGGTTTGTTGAATCATTATCAACATGAAGTTGAAGATAAAAAGAATCAAGTTATTGTCAAAAAATCAACAACATTAGTAAATCATCCAAATATGAAAGTTGAAGGTTACACAACAGGAATTTCGCAAACTGGTGACCCAACAATAACTACGGTTATTGATGCAAAAACTGGTGACCCAATAGAGGTTCAATCAAAATTTGGAACTATTGGAACAGATGGTTCATATACTGTAGGTACTGGACCTGTGCAAGTTGGTAATGATGGAAAAAATTATATAATGGATGTGTCAATTCCAACAGGTAGGGGTACTACTGGTGGGTTTACAATTAAACTTAATTCTCAGATGGTTAATACGTTGATGTATTATACTGCACCACTGTTTGTACCAGTGCTACGACCAGTTTTACGATTCTTGCCCGTACGTTAATGTATAATACCACTTTTTTAAAAATATATATAAATTGTGACACATGGATAAAAAACTGAAATATTTATTAAGAGCCGTTGCAGTGGTAATTATAGTTTATATCATATACTTTATAGGTGACTATATGATACACGGACACTCAACAGATTGGAAGAAATGGAAAGAATATTCATATTTATTTGACGATTCTATCATTCAAGATGTAGATACTTTTATTGCATCAAGCTATGTTACAAAAAATGATATTCAAACTACTTTTCATTATATACCGAATGATTCAGGTAGAACAATAGAAGAAAAATTTTTATATAATCCAAAGGATACAGCTTTTAGAGTTTTTTTTTGGGAGTTTAAAAAGTTGTCACATGTAAAAGTCGATGAAGTTGATATTCGTGCAAATCAAAACTTAGATAATCTTAAACTTAAAAGAGGAGAAATACTTGATTCTAAGTCAGACCAAAGAATATCGATACATTTTGGGTTTGAATACGAGAAAATGATTATAAATGTAGACAATCATTCAAAAGTCAATAAGTATATTAATGAAAAAAACTATAAAGGATTTATTGGCTCAATAAATAGAATGTCATTTAGCAATGAGAATAATGAGCATGAAATTTTTATTGATTATGTTCCATTTCAAAAGCAAGTTTTGTTTTTGATTTATAATAGTAATGACCGCTTTTATATTATAATAATTGATTCGGACAAATACTTTGATGAAAGCATAATGAGAATATTAAATTTAAAATAAGCTACAGTTCACACGCTGGCGCGGGTCTGTGACCCGTGCCAAACTGAAATAAGAAAAAAGCTTTCTTTTGAAATAGCACAGGTCACAGAACTGCGCTAGCGGGTGATGGTTTTTTAACAGAACATCTTCTATTTATATGTCACCATCAGGTAGTGAATTCTTTTTTGCAGTGGGACTAAATCATGAATTCATTCATTCTTATCATCATTTAATAATTGGTAGTTCAACCAAAGGTTTTGAAGAATACTCCGAAAATTCGGCCTATACAAATACAAAAATGTATATTAATGGATATAATATACCAATTAATAATGGAGGATACACAGGTCATCCTGTGGATTTTTGGCCATCTGATTTAATTAAAATACATCATTAAATGAATTATCAACATGAAAAATAATAAGGTTAAATTATGTATTTTCGTTCAGTTGATTATTTTTGTGTTTTTTTTTACAAATTGTAAACAAAACAAAAAACAAGAGGGACGGCAGTTGAGTAATGTAATTGTTAATAATAATATAAGATACGATTCGGTTTTTAAAAAACTAAATATGCTAAATGAATTTATTTTCCCGTCTGATTACAGAGACATTCAAAATAAAAGATCATGCGATATTTTATATTATACTGGAAATCTAAATGATATTAGAAACAATGATAATATTAGAAAGTACAAATGCACAGCACATTTTTATAAATCTGATACATTATACATTATGATTGGATATAGTGATGGGTTTAGTAGTCATGGTTTTATTATAAATTATATCAATAAAAAATTTTATACAAAAATACATAGTTCTAACGATATGGTATCAGATAATAATGATAATTTACCTATTTACAATACAATATATCAAAAACTAATTTTAGATAAATACAGTTATCAAGTAGGGGATAGCATTTTTGGAAAAGTGGATTTTAAAATACAAGAGTATGATAATGATTCAAGAAATGAATACAATGGAAAAGGTTATTTCAGAGCAAAAATTATAAAACTATAATAGACTTTATTTCGATTAATATTATATATCGCTGTTATTCAGCGTGATTCT
>JACDZH010000359.1 GCA_013426815.1 Paludibacter sp. | reverse complement strand
ATTATTCCAGCATATTAGATTAAAATCTTCCTCTTGGAGTTTTGCAAGAGGCTCAATTATTAGAGAATACATAATGTAGCAGACAAAAGCAAATTTTTCCCATAGAAATGTTGAGATTTTCTGGGGAAAATATATTGAGAACCTCAGGAAACGAAGGGTAAAGGAGAGTGCGCAACGCTGGTATGTGAAGCGGGCGGAGGACTTTATCAAGGCTGCCTAAGGACGGAAGTTGCAAGATCACAGCACGGATGATATCAATCGTTACCTGGAGGAACAGGGACGGAAAGAGGAGCTTCAGGGGTGGCAGTTTCTCCAGATTGTTAACGCTATACAGATTTTATTGGAAACAGCCGATACACCCGCCAGGACTCAGGTGAACTGGGAGTATTGGCGCAATTCCGCTCAGGAGCTGGCTGATTCTCATCCAACCATTGCACGGACAGGTGGGGTCTTGCCCAGCGCCGAGCCCGCCGGGCGTGCGCCGTTGCTGGATGCGGTCCGCGCCCGGTATGGCAGTGTTCTCGATGAGCTGGTGGTTGTCGTCCGGCAGAGGAACTATTCCATTCGTACCGAGCAGGCCTATCTGAGCTGGGTGTGTCGTTTTTTGCTGTTTGCGGGAGACAAGGATATCGAGGCCCTGGGCGAGGCGGACATAGTCGCCTTTTTGCAAGATCTGGCAGTGCGCGGTCAGGTGGCGGCCAGCACCCAGAATCAGGCCTTGAACGCCTTGATCTTCTTGTTCAGCCAGGCGCTGAAGCGGGAAATAGGCAATCTTGGGAACTTTGTCCGCGCCAAAAGGCCGAGACGGCTGCCGGTTGTCCTGAGTCGCATGGAGGCCGGGCGTTTACTGGCCGGGTTGGAAAAGATGAGCGACCTGCACTATCTGATGGCCGCGTTGTTGTATGGAACGGGTATGCGCTTGATGGAATGTGTACGGCTGCGGATTCAGGACATTGATTTTGATCAGAATCTGATCATGATTCGGGACGGCAAAGGGCAAAAAGACCAGGTTGTTCCACTGCCCAGGAGCCTACGGGAGTTATTGGCCAATCATCTTGACGAGATACGGCGGCTGCACCAGGAGGATCTGGCACAGGGATTGGGTGAGGTCTTTCTTCCCGACGCCCTGGCTCGAAAATACCCCAATGCCCCCAAGGAGTGGATCTGGCAGTATGTTTTTCCCAGCGGAAGCTTGTCTCAAGACCCGCGCAGCGGCGAGACCCGGCGGCACCATATTCATGAAAACGGCCTGCAGAAGAGCATCAAGAAGGCGGCGCTGGCTGCTGGCATCACCAAACAGGTCAATTGCCATGCCCTGCGCCACAGCTTTGCCACCCATTTGCTGGAGAGCGGGTACGATATCCGGACGATCCAGGAATTGATGGGCCATGCCGATGTCTCCACCACCATGATTTACACCCATGTGCTGGGTCGCGGCGGCCTGGGGGTGACAAGCCCTCTGGACAGTCTGTGATATTTGTCGCCAGCAGGCGCTGGAGATCAAGAAGTTGTCTGTTGGCAATGAAAATATGCAGCCAGGCGATGAAGGTGACAGGCCCCTTGCACCTTCTTCTTGTTTTCCGGGCCATTGATCCGTGGAGATAAAAGAAGAGACAATGGACACCGACAATATCCCCGCCCAAGGCAGCCAATCCGCCATCCATTACGGCTGGTTCATTATGGTCACCGGCACCCTCTGCCTCTTTGCCAGCCTGGGTCTGGGCCGATTTTCCCTGGGGGTGCTGCTGCCCTCCATGGGCCGTGACCTGCACCTCTCCTACAGCCAGATGGGACTCATCGGCACCCTCAACTTTATCGGCTACCTGCTGGCGGTGCTGCTCTGCGGCAGACTGAGCAGGCGTTTCGGCGCCCGCAGGCTGATCAGCACGGCCCTCGTCGGCATCGGACTCTCCATGCTCCTCATCAGCCAGGCCACAAGCCTGTCCCTGATCCTGGCCCTCTATCTCCTCACCGGCATCGGCAGCGGCCTTTCCAATGTCCCCATGGTCTCCCTGATTTCCTCCTGGTTTGCCAGCAGCAAGCGGGGCCGGGCGGCCGGATTTGTGGCCATCGGCAGCGGCTTTGCGATCATTCTCTCGGGCAGGCTGATCCCCTACCTCAACAGCACCAGTGTAAATTGGGTCAGAGTAAAATTATAGTAACTATTCAGCTGAATTTATTTTGTATTTTTTAAAAAAAGTTCTTGACATGGTTTTTGGCGAAATTTTCAAAAATCACCTCGACATCCGGCTTTGCTTATATAGCCATTCAAAAC
>JACDZH010000358.1 GCA_013426815.1 Paludibacter sp. | reverse complement strand
CACCGAACGCTATATCGAGACCATGGGGATCTCTCTGGACAAAATGGAGGCCACCAACGGCCATCTGGATCACGTCGAAAACATCCTGCAACGGGTCAAGGAAATCAGCATCAACGCCATTAACGGCGGGCTTTCCCAATCAGATATGACCGTTCTGGCGGACGAGGTCGGTCAGATGCGGCAGGAGCTCCTTGACGCAGCCAACGGCATGGTGGACGGGAAATACATCTTCAGCGGATACAATGAAGATGTGAAACCTTTTATCGAAAACCCCAACTATAATCCCAACCCGCCTACGGATCCGCTCAATCTCAATCCCCCCTATGACCCGGCAGACTCCTCGACCTGGCCCTATATCTATCAGGGAACCCCGAACTCCAATGAGCTTGAGATTACCCCAGGCGAATATATGGAGATCAATCTGACCGGAAATGACCTGTTCATGGGAATCAGTAACAGCGTCATGGAGGCAGGCCCGATCCCTCCCGCCACCGGGTATTCGTCAGATGCCGACCGGATTGACATCATGAGCGTTGTCACCCGTGTGGAAGAGGCCCTGCGTGCCGGGAACATCGGCAATGTCGATGACGCTGACGAAGTGGGAGCAGGTGGTGGTCTGAAACATCAACTGGAAAATCTTGACATCGCCGCCGACCAGAACCGGCGTCTGCGTAGCCAGCTTGGCAACCGGGCCAACCGCGTCGAGAACGCCATGACCCACCAGGAGGATGTCCTCATTGATTTGGATCAGGCTCTCTCTCGCTACCAGGACGCCGATGCCATCGAAACCTTTGCCGAAATCACGAGGCAGGAGACGGCGTTCCAGGCGGCACTGAGCATAACCTCCAAGGTTTCAAAAATCTCTATCCTTGATTATTTCTAGCAGATGGCATACCTTTGCAAACAGCTTTGCCATGGATCATTCAGTGATCAGAGGATACCGGATTTTCCCAGACAGGAGAAATCTCCCTGCCCGGTGAATGGTTGAAACATGCCACAGCCTCTGAATAAATACGTGTTCCCATCAGGCTGAAACACAGGGCCTTATCATTCATTCCTATGGAGTTTAATCATGCTGGTTCTCACCAGAAAACCCGGTGAAGGCTTCGTCATCGGGGACGACATCACCATCAAAATCGTCGAGATGAAGGGCGGCGGTGTCCGTATCGGCATCGAGGCACCCCACGACAAGAAAATCTACCGGCAGGAAATCTATGACCGTATCACCATGGAAAATCAGGCCGCTTCTCAGTGGAATATGACGGATCTCGACACCCTCAGTGACAACCTTTCAGCGGGAATAACAAAAAAATGATTAAAATAATGACACGCTTTGGCGAAGTTGAATACGATCCCGACAACCTGCTTGTCTTTCCCGCCGGCCTTATCGGCTTTCCCGCCCTGCGCTCCTTTATCGTCATGCCCAACCGGAAACAGGGGCCGCTGTTCTGGATCCAGAGCGTCGATGAACCCGAAATCGCCTTTGTCCTCACCGATCCCACCAATTTCTTTCTCGATTACGTTGTCAAGCCCGACACCTCGGAAAGAGGCTCTTTACAAATAGAAGAAACGGATGACTGTTACGTCCTCTCCGTGGTGACTGTGCCGCCGGACCAGAAGATCACCCTCAACCTGGCCGCTCCCGTACTCTTTGCCCCCAAGACCAACCGCGCCATCCAGGTGATCCTGGAAAACACCGAATACCAGTCACGCACTCCCCTGCCAGACTGATACCGAAGACCACATCCCATTCCCTTCTCTGCCCCACAAGGGGACGTTCGCCCCTCCCCGTCTCCACTATCCTGCTCTTTCTTCCCCTGCCCCTCCTGTTTCAGGAGGGGCGGCTGGTCAAGTTGCACGCCATTTTATCATTTTTCCCCCACCTCAGTCCCTGCTGTTCACACAAACGCTGTTTTTGTTGTTTTCTTGCCCTTCTAAACGTAATGTATTATCCTTCAATTTTAAATTTTCCATACAAACAGCACTCTTTCAACAAGGACAGCAGGATTGTCTTAAAGGAATTTCCCCATGCTCGGCTGGTTCAAAAAAAAATTCGACAGGAGTCATCAGGAACTTCCACCCCCCCCTGAACAACACCCGACGCTTGCGGAACCCCCAGCCCCGGAGCCTGCCCTGGAAGCTGCTCCCCCGCCGCCCCTCGAAGCACCGAAAGTGATGGAATCCCCGCCGAGAAAATCCAGTTCCCTGTTTCAACGGCTCTCTGAGCAGCTGACCAAGACCAAAGAGGCCTTTGTTTATCGCATTGATAGCCTCTTCCTGG
>JACDZH010000025.1 GCA_013426815.1 Paludibacter sp. | reverse complement strand
GACCTTATAACAACAATAAATTTTTAAATACCGCTTTTAGCGGACAACAATGATACAAAATAATGAAAGTGACCAAAATATTTAATGAGTTTTTTGACAGCGAGAAAGCAGGCGGACTTACTTTAATTGGCTGTACAATTATTTCCTTGCTCATTGTCAACTCAACTTTTGGGTCGGATTATCACCAATTTTGGCAAACTAAACTTCTTGGACTAAATCTAGAGCATTGGATTAACGATGGATTAATGACTATTTTCTTTTTGCTGATTGGCTTAGAATTAGAAAGAGAAATTTATCAGGGTGAACTTTCCAATATAAAAGACGCTTTACTTCCTATTTTTGGAGCATTGGGTGGTATGATAGTCCCAGCTGGAATTTTCTTGTTGTTCAACTATGGAACTGTAAATCAATCAGGTGCTGGAATTCCAATGGCGACAGACATTGCTTTTGCGTTAGGAATTATGTCATTATTAGGAAATAGAGTCCCTACTTCGTTAAAAGTATTTTTGACAGCATTAGCCGTAATAGATGACATGGGAGCAATAATTATTATTGCAATTTTCTACACCAAAGTGTTTATATGGTCAAACCTTCTTATTTCGTTGTGTATTTTTGCCGTGCTTATTGTACTCAATAGGCTTAAAGTTAAAGGGCTACTTCCATATTTAATTGGTGGAATTGCCATGTGGTATTTTATGCTTCATTCTGGTGTTCATGCTACAATTACAGGCGTTTTATTAGCTTTCGCAATTCCCTTTAGTAATGGCGACAACAAATCTACATCAACCATATTGCAACACTTTTTGCACAAACCTGTAGCATTCATTATTTTACCAGTTTTTGCATTAGCCAACACTGCAATAATTTTAAGTGGCGACTTTAAACATACGTTAACTCAGAATTATACATTAGGAATAGCACTCGGACTTATCGTAGGCAAACCATTGGGTATTTTCTTTTTGTCGTTTTTAGCCGTAAAATTTGGAATTTGTAAACTACCAACAGACTTGAATTGGAAAACAATTTTTGGTGTTGGACTTTTAGGTGGAATCGGTTTTACAATGTCTATTTTTATAACATTACTTGCCTTTGAAAATGACACAACAATAAACAACGCCAAACTTATAATAGTTCTATCTTCGTTATTTGCTGGAATCTTGGGTTTTTTGAGTTTGAAACTCACATTGAAATCGAAAATTAACCATTAGCGAACAAAAAAGGAAGCAACTGTTATCACTTAAGTTTCCCACAACAATTATGGCTTGTTCCCAATTATCATAGTAAAATTTGTTTTAAAAGAAATCGCTTTTCCATTACGAGGTCGTATTTGTAATACCTATAAATTTTTTTTCTTGAAGCAATAGAAAAATTTTTTTTTTAATTTAGCTATAAACTCTCTTTTCAGTTTTTTTTGTATAATCAAACTATAATCGTCGAATGTTGTTAGAATTTCGATGAATATATTTACCCGATTATGAAAAAGCTGAGAAAACAAATAAAAGAATCATTTTTCAACCCCATACTTCACCTGCTGCCATTGCTTTTTTTTCTGGTTCTAGACGAGTTTTATGGAATGAATCTGGCATGGAAAATTTCTTTTCCCGTTGTTATGATTCTTATTATTTATGTTTACTATTCATTTAACAAGGCATTTACCTGGCATTTAATTTTTACGTTTATATTTATGAGCGTAGGACTAATTGGCAGTATTGTAAACTTGTTTCCTGTTCCTGAATATCTTCGAATGACTGTAGATAAATTAGCTGTTCTGGGCTTTTTAATAGGTTTCGTGTTGTTCCGAAAACAAATTCAACAATCAATTTTACGGATTACACCCAGACTAATGCCCATGTCGAACAATTTCAATGAATTGTACCGTGTTATATGGGCATTATTTTTTGTGTTAATATTTTACATTTCATCCAATCTGTTGATAAGGTTGACATTAGGCATTCAGTCAACACTTTATTTGGATTTAATTCGTGCTGTTTATTTGGGAATTATTGTGTTTTTAGTGGTTTATGAAATAATTCGGGTACAGATTATCAGGGCAAATTTAGTTCGTGAAGAGTGGTGGCCAATTGTGAACGAAAATGGAAAAATTGTAGGTAGCATTCAATATATTACAAGTCTTTATGATGAAAAGAAATATCTGCATCCCATAGTTCGGGTACTACTTATTGACAGAAATATGGTTTTTTTGCAAAAAAGGGCTGATGATGATTTAATATTTCCAGGTTTGTGGGATACTGCAATTTCAAATCATCTCAGAGTTGGGGAAACTATTGAACAATGTATAGACCGTACAGCAATGGCAAATTATAATTTAAAGGACTTTAAATACCTGTTTTTGTCGAATTATAGAAGTGAAACAGAAAAAGAGCAACATTACGCTTTTCTATTTGTGAGCTGTTTGCTGTCTGTTGAAAATTTAAAATCAATCAACACCGATCGAAAAAAGTGGTGGACAAAACAGCAAATTGAGGATAATTTAGAAGCTGGGATATTCTCCAAAAATTTTAAAATCGAATTCGATTTACTGAATAGGAGTGGATTGTTGGAAGCCGGTAAATGTGAGTGTAATTGCAGACTGAAAGAAGTGATTTATCATCAAACAGATGCGAATAAAAACGATTAGTCTGATTCGATTATTTTTTGGTTTTTAATGATAAAATATGGATGCTAACTCCTGTAGCAATAGTGACAAGCAATAACTGCAACCACAATTTTTGGTTTACAACCTCAAAAATTGAAAAAAGAATTGTACCCCAAAGCATCACTAGCGTGGTCATTTTTATCTTCAAAAGCATTGATTTTTCCTCCCTATAATCGTGAATGTATTTACCAAAAACCATGTGATTTAGCAACCAATTGTACATTGTAGTGGAACTTTTGGCAAACAATACAGTCGATAAAAGTAAAAATGGAGTGGTTGGAAGTAACGGTAGGAATATGCCAATTATACCCAAAGCAAGACTAATGACACCAAAAATAGCTAAAAATATCTTCATAAATTAACTTACATAAAATTAATTGGTGAGCAGGCTCCTAAAAAAGTCGGTATTTGCACACAAAATATACAGAATTGACAGATTATTACGAATTATTTTAAAAGATTATTTATTACGAATTATTTTAAAAGATTATTTTCAATTATTAGAAAATTAAATATATATGAGCTTAATAATTAACGTGTTTTTTCGTTTATTCTATGTGCCAATGATTTTGGGAGAGAACTCAATGTTCAAAAAAAGTTAAATTTGAGAATCAGATTTCGATTAAATTTTTGAGTTAAATAATATCTCAATGTTAAGGTAAAAAATTGAGGAGTGAAATTGAAATAAAAATTGAATACCATGTAAATTAAATTATGCGAAGTCGGTTAAAAATGCTGAAAGCAAATGTAGCCTATAATTTGTTTGTTCTGTAACTTGTGTCATTTGGACTGTATGACTTTTTCAATAAAGTCGTCCTTTTTTTATCCCCATAAAAACAAATTCAACAATACTGTTTTTGTTTTTTTCAAATACAGAATTAATATTTTGTCTTATATATGGAACTTCGAGCCCTTTTATTGCATAAAAAATGATGATTGAAGACAAGTCCAAATCCATGCGTTTGAAAATATTTTTTATAATACCATCGGCGAGAATGGCACGAATTAAAGCAATTTCCTGTGCATCAATCTTACGTCGTTTTCGCTCAACTTCGTAAATGTCTCGAAAAAAATCGGCACGAAGTGATCCGTTTCGGTTTACAACATCCTTTACCGCATCCAAATGAGTAAGAATATGATTGGTGAGTTTTACATCAGGCTCAGTATTTTGCAACGATACAATTCGCAATCGATCAAGTATAGTTGTCAACTCCCTGTCAATAACTGCTTTGTAAATATCTTCCTTATTATTGAAATAGGTATACAAAGTGCGTCTTCCTTTTTTTGAAACTTCGGCAATTTGATTCATAGTTACTTCACTCTTGCCGTTTTCAGCAAAGAGTCCACGTGCAACTTCAATTAGCATTTTTTTTGTATTTGACATTTTTTCCTGAAATAAATACTCACATTCTCATTGTTTGACAAAGATAATGAATTGTTGATTAATACAATCGTGTTAATTCATTGGCTTTTACTTTAAATATTCAACATTTTCCTTTATTTTAATAATTCCTTTCACACTCCATACAATAGTTAATGCCAGAATAAAGCGAGGAATAATGATCCACGCCGCAGGTACTCCTATGGCAACAAAAAGTAAAGTATCTTCCAACAATGAATGATTGATAGCAATGTGATAATTAAGTAAATTTGCATCTTTAGGAGTTATCTCCTTCCGTTCCACTTCTTCAATCATTAATGCTGAACCATAAGTTAAACCTAATGTCTGAGCTACAAACCACAAAAAAGAGCTCTCGGCTGACAATCCCAATATGCGCATAAATGGCGCAAATAATCGAGAAATGAATGTTAAAATATTAAATTCTTTCAAAATGCTTTGTAACAACATTAATCCACTTACAATTAATGTGATTTTTAAACTCAACCAGACTGCGTTGATTGCCCAATAAAACATCATTTCACCAATATTCGAATATGTTTCTATCACTTGAGTTACCTTATTTCCACCCAAATGTTGGGGTAGTAACAAATTTAAAATATATGCGCTTACAAATGATGTAATAATTCGAAGTGAAAACATAATTATGGGCGAAGAGCCTGTTTTTTTCTGAATTGCAGTTTCAACTATCATGTTATGCGAAATTAAACACATGATAGCCAAAATTGTGTTTTCACGAATGTCTAAAGGTAAAGTAGTTATAACGGCAATTGGAGCATAAAGTGAAAGAAAAATACTCGAAATAAATACGATAGCTGATTCGCCTGGCAAACCAATAATTGAGAAAATGGGTGTAAGCAAAGTAGCTATGTGAGCAATTATTCCCCAATACTGAAGTAAACTTACAGCTAAACTGATGGGCAAAATGATTTTAAGAAGCCACCAAATGGTCTTACTAGATTTTGGAAGTGCAATTACAGTGCAGTTGTGCAGTCGTTTGGAGATTGAATTCATTGTGGGTGGGGGTAAAAACAAGAAAGGTTGTCTCACGACAACCCAATCTTTAAATTAACCTTAAATCTAATACCATGAAAAACACAATGCAAAATTAAAGCTAATTTTTATGTTGTACAACATATTTATTGGGTATTTTGTCGGTTTAACAATATTTAACTTAACTTGATAATTAACTAACTATTTTAGTACACTGCAAATCAATAACAATAAAAAGGAAAATTGAAATGAGTCGAATAAATCAATCTTTTTTTTATTTTGACCTAATCCATGTTTGAGAACGACCTATTAATCCACGTTTATCTAGCGAACCACGTACATTCAAATTGTCAGTTTTTGTATCGATACTAATGTTACACTTATATACTTTCCCATTAATAGGATCTAGAATTGTACCACCGGTTAAAGTTCTTTCATCCTCCACTAAATTATTGATAATCATCATTCCCAAAATGGGTTGATTTTTATTATCACCATCACATTCGGTACATAATTTTTCAGGTTCTTTAAACAATTTCTCAATTTTACCATAAAACTTACCATTAGTAGCTTTGAAAATGTATACAATTGACTTTGTACTACCATCTTTATCATCAATGGTTTTCCATTTTCCTACAATTTTGTTTGCTTGAGCAAATCCTGGTAGACTGAAAGTTACAAGAAAGGCGAAGAATAAAAGTATTTTTTTCATTAACTAGGTTTTTAAATTTATGACAAAGATATTAATTATTTGCACTAATGCAATAATAGTGTGCAAAAAAATCTTTCTTCAAATTATAAATTGGCTAAATAAATTCGAGATTGAAGTAAATTATGATATTTTAAAAGATCTCGGATTGATGTTTGTTACTAATTTTAATTGAAATCAATTTTATAAAAAGATAGTAACTTTCGTGTTTTCTATGCGCTTTTTTTATACTTTTGCACATAAAAATTAAACCATGAGAACCCATTTAATAACCGAAAAAATTGAAATCGAAAGTATTATAAATCAGTGTGATATATGCTTTGTAGGCATTATTGAAACAGATGGTACTCCTTATGTAATTCCAATGAATTTTGGTTATTCAGATGGGGAAATTATATTACACTCTGCCGCCGAAGGTAAACATTTAAGTTTGTTAACTCTTAATAATCGTGTTTGTGTAACCTTTTGTTCCAATCGGAAATTAGTTTTTCAACATCCCGATGTGGCTTGTAGTTATAGCATGTTATCCAAAAGTGTGCTTTGTAAAGGTTCGGTATCGTTTATTGAAGATTTAACTAAAAAAGTTGAAGCATTAAATTTGTTGATGAAAAACTATACCGAAAGGCAGTTTAAGTATTCAAACCCTGCCGTAAGTAATGTTAAGGTTTGGCGTGTAAAAGTGGACGAAATTACCGCCAAAGCATTTGGTCAAAATTTCAAATAAATTTCAATTTATTAAATTTTTGAAAACTTATATTTCTTATTTGCAATTTAATGGCATAGCAATTGAAACTGTAACTATCCAACTATTAATAAAAATTCTAATTCTCTTTATATTAATGTTTTATTAGTGTTTTATTAATATTTTTGGTTAAAACGATATATCTATTATTCGCATTTATGCCATAATGGCAGCAAAATTCTAAAATAAACTATGAATAATCCTCTTGATAATTTATTTTCTGAAGATATGATGGGCTCGTCAGAAATGTTTCCAATTATTTCGCTCGATGAGCGTTTGAGTGAGTTGAATATAAACTCTGGTGATATACTTCCCATACTACCTCTACGGAATATGGTTTTATATCCCGGAGTGTTGCTACCTGTTTCGGTGGCACGCTCAAAGTCGTTGAAATTGGTTCGACATGCCAATGAAAATGATTTAATGATTGGGGTTTGCTCTCAGTTAGATAAAAAGTTGGATGATCCAACCATCGATCAACTTTTCACAATGGGAACATTGGCGCAGGTGGTACGAATTCTAGAAATGCCCGATAATACAACAACAGTAATTCTTGAAGGAAAACGTAGGTTTTATTTAGGCGAACAAGAATCATCAAAACCCTTTATGAAAGCTAGGGTCAATTTGGTTGATGATATTTTGCCCGATACAAATGATGGACTATTTATGGCATTGGTTTCATCTATTAAAGATTTGGCAATCAATATAATAAATGATTCTGGGGCAATTTCGCCCGAAATGGCTTTTGCTATTCGCAATATCGAAAATCCGATATTTTTGATCAACTATGTATGTGTTAATTTTGGCTTGAATGTAACCGAAAAACAACGATTATTGGAGATTAATGAAATCATGGATCGTGGTTATCAGTTACTGGAATTACTCAATAAGGAATCGCAGTTGCTGGAAATAAAAATGTCCATCCAAAACAAAGCAAAAGAAGGAATTGACCAGCAACAAAGGGAGTATTTTTTACAGCAACAAATGAAAACCATCCAAAACGAATTGGGTGGAAATTCTCCCGAAATGGATGTGGCTGATTTCAAAGAACGCATTAAAACAAAAAAATGGGGCGAATCGACAGCAAAAGTATTTGAAAAAGAATTGAAAAAGCTGGAGCGAATGAGTCAACACTCACCAGATTATTCTACCCAATTGAATTATATAGAAACCATGCTCGATTTGCCATGGAATGAATATACCAAAGACAATTTCAATCTGAAAAATGCCAAAAAAGTGCTTGATAAAGACCATTTTGGAATAGAATTGGTGAAGGATAGAATATTGGAACATTTAGCTGTATTGAAATTAAAAGGTGATATGAAATCGCCAATAATTTGCTTGTATGGGCCTCCAGGAGTTGGAAAAACATCTTTGGGAAAGTCCATTGCATCAGCATTAAACAGAAAATATGTTCGTTTTTCGTTGGGTGGATTGCACGACGAAGCAGAAATCAGAGGACATCGCCGAACGTATATTGGTGCTTTGCCGGGACGAATTATACAAAACATTCAGAAAGCCGAGTCGTCAAATCCAGTTTTTGTTCTCGACGAAATTGATAAAATAACAACCGATTATAAAGGCGATCCTTCGTCGGCACTATTGGAAGTACTTGATCCGGAACAAAATAACGCATTCCATGATAATTATCTGGATGTTGATTTTGATTTGTCGAAAGTGTTGTTTATTGCTACTGCAAATAACCTGAGCACTATTCCGCGCCCATTGCTTGATAGAATGGAGTTGATAGAAGTGAGTGGATATACGCAGGAAGAAAAAATTGAAATTGCACACCGACATTTGATTTCAAAAGAATTGGAAAACCACGGATTAAAAAACTCGGAATTTGTTTTAAATAAATCAATTATCAATCAGGTTATTGAATCGTATACCCGTGAATCGGGCGTTAGGGAATTAAACAGAAGAATTGCGGCACTGATGCGTAAAGTAGCCAAACGAGTGGCAACAAACGAAAAATACAAAGTGGAATTAACATCGGACGATATTAAAACTTATTTGGGAGCGGCGCGCTACAGTAGAGATAAATACCAGGGAAATGATTATCCGGGAGTTGTTACCGGATTGGCATGGACACAAGTAGGTGGCGAAATACTTTTTATTGAATCGAGTTTGAGCAAAAGTAAATCGCCACGACTGACTTTAACCGGAAATTTAGGCGATGTGATGAAAGAATCGGCAATGTTGGCTTTGGAATATATTAAGTCGCACGCCGATATTTTAGGAATCGACAGCCAGTTATTTGAAGATTGGAATGTGCATATTCATGTACCCGAAGGTGCCATTCCAAAAGACGGACCATCGGCAGGAATTACCATGACTACTGCTTTGGTATCGGCTTTCACTAAACGCAAAGTTCGTAAAAATCTTGCTATGACAGGCGAAATAACATTGCGTGGAAAAGTTTTGCCGGTAGGAGGAATCAAAGAAAAAATACTTGCCGCAAAACGTTCCGGTATTACCGATATTATACTCTGTGTGGATAATAATAAAGACATTGATGAGATTAAACCCGTTTATCTAAAAGGTCTTAAGTTTCATTATGTAAACGATATAATGGAGGTGATTAATTTTGCATTGCTAAAATAACATGCATGAAAATAAGATAAAAAATTACCTGTTGAAATAAAAATCAACAGGTTTTTTTGTGATTGACTACCTGACAGTTTCGGGATTTTATAGAAGTTGGGTTAAAATTTCAATCCATCCAGCATGTCAACATAAATCTCAATAGCTTCTCTAATTTCATCCAACAATATATATTCATCGGCTGTATGCGAACGAGCGGAATCACCTGGTCCCATTTTTAAGCTAGGAAAATTCATCACCGATTGGTCGGATAGTGTAGGTGAACCAAAATGCTGTAAATTGATTTCACTGCCCCGCTTCACAATTGGATGATGTAAAGGTGTGGCAGTTGAACTCAATCTAGTAGATCGTGCATTAAAATTGCAACTAACATTTTTGTTAATTATCTCAAGAATTTCATCATTAGTATACATCTCATTACTGCGTACATCCACCAAAAAAGTACATTTATCGGGAATCACATTGTGTTGAGTGCCGGCGTTTATCTGTGTTACAGTCATTTTCACAGCTCCAAGAAGTTCTGATTTTTTTGTAAATTCAAATGTGCGAAACCATTCAATATCGTTTAGAGCTTTGTAAATTGCATTTTCGCCATCGAAGCGAGCTGCATGTCCGGCTTGTCCGTTAACAAAACAATCGAGCACCATCAACCCTTTTTCAGCAACAGCCATTTGCATTTTTGTAGGTTCACCAACTATGGCAAAGTCGATTTCAGGAAGTTCTTGCAACAAGCTTTCCATTCCGTTTTTTCCGGAGATTTCTTCTTCGGCTGATGCTGCAAAAATCAGGTTGTAGGTTTGTTGTTGCTGAGTCAGATAAAAATATGCAAAAAGCAAACTTACAATACTCGCACCGGCATCGTTACTTCCTAATCCGTATAGTTTATTTTTTTCAACAAACCCTGAGAATGGTTCAACCGTCCAACCGACGACAGGTTTCACAGTGTCGATATGTGAGTTGAGTAATAAAGTAGGACGCGATACATCAAATCCGGGACTAAGCATCCAAACATTATTCCCTTTTCTAGTGACATCATAACCTTTTTCTTCAATAAATCGCTCTAGAAATTCGGCAACAGCCTTTTCTTCCTTACTAAATGATGGAATGGAAATGAGTTGTTGCAATAAAGCAAATGCATCGTTGGCTTCTTCTTTAAATTTCATTTTATTCGATTATTTTATTAGAGTGTAACCATATTTCTAATAGTTCAGTCCAGTTATCGGTAGGAATTCCCTTTTTACGCATTCCAAAACCATGTCCCCCTTCTTCAAATACTTGGAGTTCAACCGGAACATTCTTGTCTTGCAAAGCTTTAAAAAATTGTTCGCTATTAGCAACAGGAACGGTTTTGTCATCTTTGGCATGAAAAATAAAAGTTGGTGGGGTTTCTTTTGTAACTTGCAATTCGTTTGAATATTATTTAACCAAATCATCGGTAGGATTTATACCCAACAAATTATTTCTCGATCCTTTGTGTGTTAATTCATTGTTCATTGTCACAACAGGATATCCAAGAATCATAAATGCAGGACGTTGAATTTTTGATTTAAAATGTGTACCAACAGTTGAAGCTAAATGTCCACAAACCGAAAACCCCATAATTCCAATTTTAGTTTTATGAATATTCCATTTCTTTGCATTTTTAGCAATTATTTTCAAAGCCATTTGGGCATCCTCTAACGGAATGGTGGTATGCCCGTTGGGCATTCGATAATACAATACAAAAGCAGAAACACCAATTTGATTTAACCATTTGGCTATGTTAAGTCCTTCGTTGATAATAGATACTCCCGAATATCCTCCACCCAGACAAATTAAAACTGCTGTATGTGAGTTATTCTCTTTTTGAGCTGGATAAAAATACATCCTTGGTTTACTGATATTTATAATGAATTCAGTTTTGGAGTAACTTTCATCAACAGAAATTTCATTGCTATTCTTTGGTACATTTTTGAACAATTTTATTTCCTCTTGCGCTATTATAGTGCTACAAAATAATAAAATTGTAATAGTTGAAAAAGTGATTTGATTCATAATATTTGATTGAATAAAACCTAATTAAGCTAATGAAGGATTGAAATAAACGGCAAAGGTAAAAAGGATTTTTTTAATTCAACATTAATTCGGTCTTAATTAGTGAATTTACTCGAAAAAAAAATCAGCAAGAAAAATTGTGATATTATTCTATATTAAGGTTTTAGGTTATATCTTTGAATAATGATAACAAAAAAGAGATTGAAAACTCATTCAATCTCTTTTTCTATTTTTTTTTGTATAAACATGATTTAACCATAAATGACTTTCCCATTTTCGTCTTTAAATTCATCAAAACTCTTATTGTATTGTTCCATAACACGGTAACTCATTGCCATACTTGAGAAACCACCATCATGAAGTAAATTCTGCATGGTAACTTTGCGGGTTAAATCGCTGAACATCACTACACAATAATCGGCACAATCGGCTGCTGTAGCATTTCCGAGTGGTGACATACGTTCCGAATAATCAAGTAAGCCTTCCATGTTTTTTACACCGCTACCAGCTGTAGTTGGTGTTGGTGATTGCGAAATTGTATTTACGCGTACATTGTGTTCGCGACCATAAATATAGCCAAAACTACGAGCGATTGATTCCAACATCGATTTGGCATCAGCCATATCGTTATATCCAAATACAGTACGTTGCGAAGCCATATACGAAAGTGCCACTACGGATCCATAATCATTAATTGCGTTCATTTTTTTTGCTACCTGAAGCATTTTGTGAAATGAAATAGCCGAAATATCGATTGTAGTATTTAACATGTCGTAGTCCAAATCATCGTAAGTCCTTTTTTTTCGAACATTTGGTGACATCCCGATGGAGTGAAGAACAAAGTCTATTTTGCCCCCCAATGCTTCGATAGATAGTTCAAAGACTTGCTGCAAATCTTCAACATTTGTGGCATCTGCAGGAATTAATTTCGCGTTTATTTTTGTTGCTAAATCGTCGGTCGTTCCCATTCGTACAGCCAAGGGTGTGTTAGATAGGGTGATAATTGCACCTTCTTCCACTACACGTTCAGCTACCTTCCAAGCGATGGACATGTCGTTCAAAGCACCGAAAACAATACCTCTTTTGCCTTTTAATAAATTGTTACTCATGTTTAAATATTTTTGGTTTTCTCAATAAAACGGTTTTTCAATTGAAAAGTTTTATTGATTCAACTTAATTTCTGCACAAAGATACACATAATGTGCATAAAATGAAAATATATTGGTGTGTTTAAATTTCAATTAGCGACTATTGTTCTGTATTTCAAATATTTACAAACTTAATAGTTATTATCCTATAAAAGCAGTTTTACAATATAAAACACTTTTGAAATAACTACTAAGAGCTACTTCAAATTTACTCTACAATATAGTGGTTATTATTTTCTGTTCAACATTTCTTTTTCTGTCAATACACGTGTTCCTGGATTTTCTTTCACCATTTTGCGTAAAAACTCTTGAGGATAGCCTGCGCGTAAAATACTAGGTGGAATATGATATTCATTTTGCAAGAATTTGCCGTCTTTCTCTTTTTTTATATTTCCATCCATATATTTAACCATTAGGTATTCACCTAATTTTTTCCATGCTGCAGTTGAGTTTTCAGCCTGTGAATTACTAAAATTAGTTAGAAACTCTTTGGCATCATTTTCAGGCATTGCAATTGCTACTTTTTCAATAGCAGGTGTAATAGTATTAAAGTCTACTTCCCATTTATCTTGTACTTTTTTGATATCGGGCAGCATATAGGAGTATTTACTGTAAGAAAAATTGGCTACCTGATTGAAAGTCCAAAAAGCAGAAGTTGACGAATATTCCAACAAACTGCCGTTGTCGGTACGATAACATTCGGGTACACTTTTGATACCGCAATACATAGGAACGTAAAGTCCACAGGCAGCATCATCAATACCAAACCACAATATACCACCGATATAATTCGGTAACCAACTTCTCATTTGGGCCACGAAAGTAAAACCGGTTTGTTGTGTTGCTGTTGGACGTTCATGTCCGTATTCCACACTGTCAACTTTAAAAGTAAGCGGACTACAACGAAGTTTACTCCCAAAAGGTCCTGCGACTAGTCCTTTCGACATATCAAATTCTGTTCCTTCATATTGGTCGCGCATGTAATCTTTTAGCTTTTGTGCTGAGAGTTTAAATGTAGGTTTAATCCACAAAGGAATTCTTTCTGTGGTTTCTCCTTTTACGTAACTTAAGTACTTGTCTATTGTAGTATCAAGTTTTCGAAAAAATGACCAAACCCGAGCTTCGCAATAACGTAATGCGCCATAATCGAGTGGTGCATAAGTATCGGAGAAACTAAAATCTTTATTTTTTCCTTTGAAATAGCCTTTTTCACGAGCAAAAATAATTACATCTTCCGAATAGAGGCAATTATCTTTATCGTCGTATGGAAAAGTGGTGATGCGAGCTTGGTTTGCATGAGCCGATACACAATCATCTGGGATGCGTTGTGCCACCCACAAAGCGCCTTTGTTGTTAGGTCCTTTTCCAATCATTTCCATTATCCACACTTCATTGGGATCGGCAATAGAGAATGATTCACCTTCGCTGTAATATCCATATTCTGATACTAAATCAGTCATAATTTTTATGGCTTCACGGGCAGTATGCGCACGTTGAAGAGCAACATAAATTAAACTTCCATAATCCATAATGGCAGTTGTATCAACCAATTCTGGTCTTCCACCATAAGTAGTTTCGCCAATACTTACCTGAAATTCGTTCATATTACCAATTACCGAATAGGTTTTTTCAGCTTGTTTTATTTTACCGAGATATTTGCCGGTATCCCAATCATGAATATCCAACATTGTTCCTACTGGATAAGTAGCAGCAGGGTAATAACTTAGTGCGCCGAATAAAAAGTAAGAATCGGCTGAATAGGTGATGAGAGTCGAACCATCAATAGTGGCTGATTTTCCAACCAAAAAGTTTGTACATGCCAATCCACTCATCCATGACACAAAAACAACTGATGAAATTAAAATCTTTTTTATCATATTTTCTGGTTTTTCAATTTGATGAATACAAAGATACGATATAAGTTTTAAAAAAAAAGTCATAAGTTTAAGGTGAATAGTCAAAAGACATAAAAAATTGATTGTTACATTAACCAAATGTGAGCAAGAATTTTTTTAAATTTATAATTAACATGTACTTAGAATTGGAAATTAACAAAGTTTGCTAATTCATAATAAATAATATCTTTTTAGAAAATTCCAAAAATCAACAATAATTTTCACCGATTTAAAATGGAAGTAACTAAAATTCAACAACAATACTGTTAAAAATGTAATACGTAATAAAAAAGATTGTACCTTTGTGCGTCTTAGTACTAGTTAACAATTAATACGAACAAATTATTAATTCAATTGGTCGACATAAAAAATCATATCAAATTGATTTATATGGTTTTACATTGCACAATTTAACTAAATTGTGTTTAATCAAAATAAAATGTTTACGAAAAACTCAAAGGTTTAAATGCCTTATATTCAACAAAAAAATGAAAGCAAATGGAACATGTGAATTTATCGGTATATAAAAATTTTCAGTTTTTCTTTGCGGCTTTGCAACTTAGCGGATTTGAGCATGTCTGCTGATAAAGGCAGGTTCAAAATTTTTTTTATAACGAACTATTGAAATATACATTGTTAATAAATTAAAGGTTCCTTTTCGGAAAACCTGAACATTTCGAATATAATCAGCATAATATTGTGGTGTTCTTCAAATTGTAAATTGCTGAAAGTAAGGACAAAAAAATTAACGTAATCTTCAACTAATCTATCATTTGTTTTAAATTATGGGATTGAATCGTTCAATAACTTTCCTTGCCGGAGAAAAAATTACTTTTCTTTATATTTTCCTCACTTCAGTGATTATTATTCACCTGATACCACGCGTGCAAACTGCCTATGAACTATTAGGCAATAGAATGCTGTTTATTGTGATAATGATTGTTTTGGCTTATTTAAGTTCCATCAAAGACTGGTGGTTTATTCGATTGTCGCGATATGCCTTTCTTGGTGCTTTGCTTGCATACTGGTATCCCGAAACTTTTGATATTAATCGGATGATTCTGAATTACGATTATTTATTAGCCAGTTGGGAACAAAGTTTTTTCGGTTGTCAACCTGCAATTTTGTTTGCTAAAATATATCCTCAAAAATGGTTCAGCGAGTTGTTATACATGGGTTATCTTTCCTATTATCCCCTGATTATTTGTTCCAGTCTTTATTTCTTTTTTAAAGACAGAAACTACTTTAAGTATTTCTTTTTTACATTACTTTTCTCGTTTTTTGTTTATTATCTCATTTATATTCTTTTTCCTACTGCAGGACCACAATACTACTTTCAGGCAATTGGTCAAGAACAGGTTAATACAGGCATTTTTCCAAATTTAGGATATTATTTTAATGAGCATTCTAGGTTATTAACAAACAACGAGAGTTCAGGATATTTTTGTGATGTTGTAAGAAGCACACAACAGTTGGGCGAACGTCCAACTGCAGCATTTCCGAGCTCACATGTTGGAATCTCAAGTATTATTATGATTTTGAAATTTAAAAATCGTCGGTATTTCCTTTTAACATGGATGTTTCCGATTTACACATTATTAGTTTTAGGAACGGTATATATTCAGGCTCATTATGTGATTGATGTTATTGCCGGATTGATAAGTGCCATTGCATTTTATTACTCAAGCGTTTACGTTTTTCATTTTTTTTCGAAAAGTTTTCAGAAAATATTTGCATTTACTGTCATTTTTATCAAACAGCCTTTAAAAAAGCAAATAAAATAGGTTTTCATTTATCTCATTAATTATCTGTACATTAATTATCTTTATTGCGCCAATATTCTCACTTTAGATGGTATTATTTATCTGCTTTTTAGCTTTTGCACTCAATTTTATTGTAGATTATGCGTAAAATAACACTTTCAATTTTTTTCATATCTATATCTTTCGCTCAGATATTTGCATCTCTATTATTAACCGATACTATAAAAAGTAAAGAGATATCTGAAATTACAGTTTTCGGTGGATTTTCAAAAATGCTGTCACTGCCCATGGTGGTAGTCGATGCAGCATCTTTACAATCTGCTTTCATTTGTACACCTGCCGATATATTGCAACGTGAAACAGGCATTTCGCTTTACCGTGACGGCATTTGGGCGACCTCGGTCAACCTGCGTGGTTTTTCGGAGCAGCGGCTTCTGTTAATGGTGGATGGTGATAGAATTCAGACTGCTACTGATATTGCAGGCACATTGTCTACAATTGATGTGAATAGTTTAAATAAAATTGAAGTCATCAAAGGTGCTAGTTCTGTTTTATATGGAACAGGTGCAATGGGTGGTGTTGTCAATTTTGTTTCAGATAGACCTGCATATAGTCATTTGTTTCAAACCAAAGGAAAAATAGGTACTGAATTCAATACCGTAAATAATCTTAGGGCTAACAATGCTAGTATTCAGTTTACAACCAATCAATGGTATTTGTTACTGAATGGAAGTTATCGAACAGCTCAAAACACACAAACACCAAAAGGTATTTTGCTCAAAAGTCAGTTTCAAGATGCTTCGTGGGGGTTGAAAGCTGGCATTTTGTACGCTCCAAATGAAGAATTTTTGGTAAATTACCAGCATGTTGGAGCTTGGGATGTTGGTTTACCCGGTGGAAACAGTTTTCCTGTTACGGCATCGGTGCGTTATAAGACTGTTGAGCGAAATCAGCTAAGTGGAGAATATATTATTTCAAATATTAATCCCCATTTACGAGAAGTCCGACTAAAAGCATATACTCAAAATCTAAGTCGGGATGTCGAAATAGTAAATCATCCGGTTACTAAACTTCCGCGCAGTTTAAACAGAACTTATGGCGTAAAAATAACTACCGATTGGTTTTTTAGCGAAAACCACACTTTGTTTCTGGGTGCAGAAGGGTGGGAGCGTAAAGCAGAAACATCGCGACTTAAACTCAAAACTACTTCCGATTCAACTTATACGGTTTGGGGTGAACAACCAACACCGTATGCTCAAATGATGGATGTTGGTGCATTTGCGCATTATTCATGGAAAATCGTTCCCGGTAAATGGACTTTGAATACTGGCGTGCGCCTCGATTATATTCGAATGACAAACGATACTGCCTACAATCCGGTTTTTCAATATACAGTAGACAAAGGTGTGAAAACCTACGTTAAAGATTTGGCACGCAATGTTTTATTTGCCTCCGATTCCCAACATCAATTGTCGTATTCGATTCATATCGATTTGGTTTATATGCTCACTACTCAACAACAATTGGCTTTTTCGGTTTCTAATTCCTACCGCGTACCATCCATCGAAGAACGATTTAAGTATATTGAGCTTATTGGTCCAAAACATGTTGGAAATCCAAATTTGAAACCAGAGAGAGGCACATTTTCAAATCTGAAATATACTTTTTCGGCTAATAAATTTCAACTGAAAGCTGATATTTTTGCCAATTATTTAACCGATTTAATCACTGAAATATATAGTACTTACAAGTATACCAAAGCAGATGGAACTATAATATTTGAGCCGGCTTATGTAAATACGAATGTCAATAAAGCTCTTTTTATTGGCGCCGAATTGGAAGCCGACTGGTCAATAGCACAACGGTTTTTGTTACTTGCCAATGCATCATATACACGAGCTCAAGATGTGGATTCCACAACTTTTTTACCACAAATACCTCCGCTTCATGGATTCTTTTCATTAAATTATATGTTTAATAATCATTTTGAAACATCGTTATCAGCACTTTGGGCAGCACGACAAGCTGAAATAGCAACAAATGAAATGCCAACAGATGGACATATAATTTTTGATATCGATATTCATTCTAGCAAAATTAATTTGAATAGCAGTTATTTACAGCTCTATTCAGGAGTTAATAATATATTAGATACTTCCTATTACAACCATTTAACGTCGGTGCGCAATGGTGGTTTACGATATCTTGAACCCGGCAGGAATATCTATTTGAAAGTCAAATGGGGTTGGTAGAGAAATCAGCCTTTCATTCGGTATTAAGTTATTTGAACAATATAATGACCATTTTAAATATTATTTTTTGAACACAAAGTCACAAAGTCGCAACTAATAAAAATTGTTGTGAATCAAAAATAGCTTTGCGCCTTTGCTACTTAGCAACTTTGCCTTTAAAATAAGAAATTATATTAGTTTTTGTACTTATTTACCTGAAGATAAATTGAAATCGATATTAAAACTTTTTCTTGACATTGAAAACCCACTTTCCGGCATTGGAGGTCTTTCACCCATTTCCCTATCACCGCCCATTTCGCCGCCCATCCCTTTACTTAATTCTCTATTTCCACCGCCCATACCACCACCCATTTCACCCCGCATTCCGTGCGACATTCCTCTTGCTCTGCTATTTTTCATATTGTTGATTTCACCCTGCGATAAATCATTGATAACCACCTGAATCTGAATGGGTATTGTGTTGATATTTTCAAATAAAAAATCTCTTCCATAAAATTCACGAAGTGGAATTTTCAATTCATATAATACCTGCTCTATGTTATTTTTATTCTTAGCAAAGCAAAAGACACTATCAACTTTATTATCAGAACAAATAATACCATTCGATAATTGAAACCCTTCTACAATAGCTGTGTCTTTCAATAACGTTTGCAGTTTCAACGCTGATTTTTCAACTAATTTATCTTCTGAAGCACCAATATTATTCGACTGGTGCTGCATAGGATCTGCTTTATGCGCAGGAAATGTGATACTGCATTTCATTGGTGGCTTACTTTTCACTTTAAACCGAACATTGAAACCTGCCCTCAAAAATTGAAATTGTGTAGCTCTGTCGGTTGTTTTTAGAATAAGATACAAATTCTGTGCATCGTTTCTAAATTCGTAATGCACATTCGATTCGGCATTAAAAAAACGTGGATTTGTGTACCAATCGGATGCTATACCATCAATAACAATGGGTTGCGATTGCCATTTTGAAAGGCTAACCTGCGAAAATGAGCTTGAATATGCCCCGAAAACTGCAAATAATGTAATTAGAATTTTCATTTTTTTAGAAGTATAAAAGTATGATAAAAAATACTTAATAAATATTATCAATCTACAAATAGTTGTTGTGATTAATCTTTAATTGATCGAGCCTCCTCCGATAAACCAGTATTTGCACCTTGAATGCACTTATAATCATTAAATATTTTACAAGATTATTCTCAATTGTTTCAAAATTAAATTTATTAGGACTTTGTAATTAACTTGTTTTTCGTTTATTCTGTGGGCTTTTGATATTTGTAATGTACTCATGATTGCCGTTTCTGAAAATTAAAAAACGAAAGTTACTGTAAATCACAAAATATTTTTTTCAATTCGCAGTGTCTCTAAATCGAATATGTTAGTACTGGCAATATTGTATAATTGCAATTTATTTTTCATATTTAGAACAATAAAAGAAATTAATGATTTTTTTTGTCACAAATGTAAATGACTTTTCAAAAGATTCCTAACTTTTGATTCAAAATTTAAAAAATATTATCCAAAATACGGTTACTTTTATTTTTCTATACAAATTCTACACACAATGAAAGAATTTCCTTACCTTTCTGAACCTTCTTTTGGATTTCAACCAACTCTAATTGGAGAATGTTGAATAGGTTTTTCGAATAATAGAATTTGCACACTGTGTTTTCCCAAAAACAAGGTAAGTGCTTTGGACGATATAGTGAGACGTTTCAGTATGTTGATTTTAAGTAAAACAATGACGAGGTAACACGATTGGAGTGTCAGATTTTTAAAAGTAGAAAAAAACAACTATAAATCTTATTGGGACGGTGATTAAATTTACCATTTGGAAAGCCCATCAAAATATTCCGAAAGGAAAAACTATAACTTATGTTAAAATTGCTGAAATCATTGGTCGACCCAAACAGTGCGTCCAGTTGGTACAGCCATTGGAGCAAATCCAATAACTTAGCTTATTTCACGTCAACGTGTTATCCCAACCCACGGTAGTCTTGGCGTATTTCGATGGGTTTTGGAGTACCAAAAGACAATGTTAAAATGGAAGAAAAGATATTTTAAAAATATCAGATAGAGCTAAAAGTTTATCTGACAAAATATATCATTTCATACTTATTTCCAATAAAATGATTAATTCCAATAAACAATAAATGCCTGAATGACGTTTAAATTAAATGTTTTTTTTAAAGATGTTTTTGCATTGTCAAATAGCATAAAAAAATTTTTTCAGCATAATTCCAAATCCAGATTTTCTTAAATTTATTTACATAATTCAACTAATTAATTTTTAAAATGAAAAAAGTAATCTTTTCTGTTTTCTTTGCCCTGATGGGAATTTCGTTAATGGCTCAAGCTCCAATTAATCTCAAATTAAACCTTGTAAAAGGTAAAATGTACAGAATCAAAAGTATTAGTAAACAAGCGATTCAACAAACCGCTAATGGTCAAACATTTAGTCTTGATGTTACTTCTACTTCAGTAACTAGTTGCAAAGTACTGAAACTGGAAAGTGAAGTTATGGATATTGAATTCAAATTTGATACCATCGCCACCAAAATCAGTTCACCCATGTATAATAAGGAAACAAATTCGGCAAAACCTGCCGGAAATGATCCGTTGGACAAAATAATGAATAAAATGAGCCAGCAAACGATTATTGCAAAAATCTCAACCAGTGGAAAATTTGTTGATTTCGTAAATTTTGGGAAGTTTAAAGATAATGTTATGTTTGTGTTAGATTCAATTCCTGCCGCAAAAAAAGATCAAGCAAAATCTCAAGCTGAAGCATTGTTAAAGGAATCGGCTGTGAAAAGTATGATTGAACCTTTGTTTTCCTATCTTCCCGAGAAATCAGTAAAGATGAACGATGCGTGGGAAACATCGTATATACAAACAGCAAACAATGTATCGATGTTAATTCTGAATACTTTCCAGTTGAAATCCATTGATAATAATGTAGCAGTAGTCTCCTGCAAATCAGAGATTGAATCCATACCAACTAACGATCCTGAAGCCAAGGTTTCATCCGAGTTGAAGGGGTCAATTACTTTTGATAGTACAATTGATCTGGCAACGGGTTTAAGGTTGACAAGCACTGCAAAAGGACGTATTGATGGAACAAACACCATGAAGAACAATGGTACTGAGATGAAAATGCCAATGGTAATTGACTCACAGTCGGAAACAATAATGGTAAAATAACCAACTACAATTTATAAAACCAAAAATGAAACATAAAATTATCATTGTATTGTTGTGTTTGGTATCGTTGAATAGTAATGCCCGTCAGATAATTACCGGAAACATAACTGACAAAGAAACATCAAAACCGGTACAAAGTGCAAATGTAGAGCTGCTTCTATTGCCCGATAGCAGCGCAGTAGAAACAATGATTTCAAATTCCGAAGGTTTGATTATTTTATATAAAGCTGATACAGCTAAAACCTATTGTTTGCGGATAAGACATTTGGTTTACAAAACCATGGTTTTTCAGATTCCGAAAAAGAAAAGCACGATGAATAATCTTGGAGTTATTCTTTTAGAACCAAATACCTTTAATTTTAAGGAAATAGTGGTGAATGGAACTAAAATGAAGGTTACGGAACTTGGAGACAGAACTATTTACGCATTACCCGATGGACTTAAAAAAACATCAACCGATGGACTTGATGTTTTACGGAAATTGCCTTCGGTGCAGGTGGACTATTTAAACGAAGGTATTACAGTAAACGGTAAATCAAATATCAAAATTGAAGTGGATGGCATAACCCGCGATAAAGAATACCTCAAAAGATTGCATCCTTCACAAGTCGATAAAATGGAAGTTATTACCAGTCCGTTAGGTAAGTACGATGCCGAAGTTGATGCAGTAATAAATATCATAACCAATCCTGCCATGCGTTTTGGTCTTAAAGGAATGGTAAATGTAATGGCTTTACCTATTAGTCTCGATTCTTATATGGGCAGAGCAAGCGTAAGCCTCGATTATGGGAAGGAAAAAATATCCTATTATGTTTCTGCAAATGGTATGCTTCAACAATTCGGAATCAATTCTGAAATGAATCGAATTGCAGGAATTAATGATTTGCAACAGAGCGGCACCTTGTCTATTAAAGGAAACAATCAGAATGTGAATGCGGGTTTAATATACGACCCCGATGAGTTTAATGACATAAACTTGAATATAGCTTATAGTGGAAACGCATCAAATCCAAGAGGTTCAATCTCAAAACCGAATGAAGATCTCTGGAATTACAATCGTACAAATGGGATTATGAGCAATATTTCCAGAACGCTTAGTAATTCAAAAAGTAACAATGACGGACTTACTTCAACACTGTTTTATAAACACAAATTCAACAAGAAAAATACACATGGTTTTGAAGTAGAATTGAATTATTATAACACACTGAATAACAATTCATCTACTGATTTTCAAAGAATTGATTATAATCCATTGGATACTATTGAAACATACCGCAGCACTTGGCTAACAGAAAAAAGTATAACGAATACCCAAACGCTAAAAGGGCAAACAAACTACACCTTGCCTTTCGATAGTGTTTATTCCTTTAATATTGGTATGAGCACAAATTATAATAAGTTTAATATTGACAATTCGAGTTCGCTCGCCCAAACACCGAATTTAGATTTCAACAATTTGTTGTTAGGAGCTTATGCTGAGTTATCAAGAAACTTTAAAAAGGGAAGTGTAAAAATAGGTTCAAGGTTTGAAACTTCGTACGTGACTATTAATTCAACAGAAAAAAGTGATTACTACTCACCACTTCCTTATTTAAACGGTTCGCTTAAATTTAATGATAACCACAGTATTAAATTGTCTTATTCAAGAAGGGTAATTCGTCCCACATCAGGACAACTTAACCCACTTGAAAGTAAGGTTGATGACCAAACAATTAGCCGTGGGAACATCGATCTTAAGCCTGCATATAGAGACAATCTTCAGTTTACTTACAATGCAAAAGTAACTTTAGGCAAAGTAACCTTGAATCTGGCTCCTCAACTATTTTACGAATATCAAACAGGATTAATTCAAACAATAATTAGTCAGAATGTAAATACCAATAAATTTGAGAGTGTGCCTCAAAACATATCGAATGGTTATCAAACAGGTAGTGGTTTATCAATCAATTCGCAAATTGGTAAAATTTTGTTTAACTCCAACTTCAGATATTCATTCAATCATGTTGATAGTTATTTGGATCAGATAATTGCAACAAATGTACAAAATTGGAATTGGAATTCGTTTTTGATGGCACCTATGCCCTGGGATTTGAAACTGATTGCAATGTTAAATATTAATGGACCAACTTTGGATGGACAAACCAAAACTCAAATGTCGCCATTTTACTTTTTGGGTCTTGTCAAACAATTTAAAAATAATAGTTCATTGAATGTTATGGCATTTAATCCTTTTGCAAGTCGGTTCTTTGAAAGTACTACAACGCTCAATGCGAACTCAGTATATCAACGTACGAGCACTTTTATGAAAACCCAAGCTGCATTTGCAATCATTTACAGTTACAATTTTAAAATTGGAAAAAGCATAGAAAAACAAAAACATACATTTGAACAGCAAGTTGAAGAAAATGGATTTGAATTGCCGTTTTAAACCGTTCTTGGATATTTAAAGTTTATTTAATTCTACTTTAACAGATTAAAGATTAATTTTCATCGAAAGAAATTCAAAAGAATAACAACGTGGATTTAACGGATAAAGTAGATTAAAACAGATATAAATAAAAAAAAACAGATATAATTCGGATTTAAATTTTGTCAAGTCAAAATTAGGATGAAATAAAGAGACACTATAACTTAAATCTGCAAATTTCATTTATGAAATTTTTTAATCCGTGTATAAATCAGTTATCATTTCAAATAATAATCAGCTAAATCCGCGTTACTAGTAGTTACAAGTATTTTGTTATGCGTTATAAGACTGTTTAGCTGGACATTAATTACATAAAGCATATCAATAATTATTTCATATTACTTATTTCTTTTCACTACTGACCGACAAATAAAACAGAAAAAAGGGAAGTTCTCATAAAG
>JACDZH010000357.1 GCA_013426815.1 Paludibacter sp. | reverse complement strand
GTTGTAATTACAATATGTTAAATTGTTTTTGGTTCTTAAGTAAATGACATTGACATCTATTTTGTAACCTTTATAAAACTCACTTCTGAATAGTAGGTCAGACGTAGGTTGAATTACATCTACGAAAAACAACCCTTCAATATCAGCGGCACTTATATTTGGAGGACCAGCTACCAGGTCCGGAGTGAACTTGTAACCTTTTTCTTTTAAATAGCCACATACCTCAGGATTTTTCTCGCCAAGTCTAATCCCAGGGAAATCCAGCGATTTCAGGAAAGATAGTATTATATTTTCAGCCGAATCGATCATTCTTATTTTTCATGCCAACAGTGTATAAGACAGAATTGCCTTGCTCAGCTATTCTGTCTGTTTATTTATTGATTTCTGTGTAGTATTTTCCAATAAATAGTTTGCGACCACAAGGTCGCAAACAAAACCACACAAATTATGGAAGAATACATAATGCAGCAGACAAAAGCAAATTTTCCCCATAGAAATATTGAGATTTTCTGGGGAAAATCTATAGAAACCTCAAGAAACGAAGGGGTGAAGGAGTCAAGGAAAATATGCAGCCAAGCGATGAAGGTAACAGCCCCCTTGCACCTTCTTCGTGTTTTTCCGGGCCATTGATCCGTGGAGATAAAAGAAGAGACAATGGAAGCCGACAATATCCCCGCCCAAGGCAGCCAATCCGCCATCCATTACGGCTGGTTCATTATGGTCACCGGCACCCTCTGCCTCTTTGCCAGCCTGGGTCTGGGCCGATTTTCCCTGGGGGTGCTGCTGCCCTCCATGGGCCGTGACCTGCACCTCTCCTACAGCCAGATGGGACTCATCGGCACCCTCAACTTTATCGGCTACCTGCTGGCGGTGCTGCTCTGCGGCAGACTGAGCAGGCGTTTCGGCGCCCGCAGGCTGATCAGCACGGCCCTCGTCGGCATCGGACTCTCCATGCTCCTCATCAGCCAGGCCACAAGCCTGTCCCTGATCCTGGCCCTCTATCTCCTCACCGGCATCGGCAGCGGCCTTTCCAATGTCCCCATGGTCTCCCTGATTTCCTCCTGGTTTGCCAGCAGCAAGCGGGGCCGGGCGGCCGGATTTGTGGCCATCGGCAGCGGCTTTGCGATCATTCTCTCGGGCAGGCTGATCCCCTACCTCAACAGCACCCGGGAGCAGGGCTGGCGCACAAGCTGGCTGGTGCTGGGCGCCCTGGTCCTGGTTGTGGCCGGCATCTGCGCCCTGGTTCTCAGAAACAGTCCCCGGGAACGGGGCCTCCTGCCGGTGGGCATGACCGAGTCGCAGGCGGGAAAGGCCCGCAATCTTCTCGGCCAGCCGGTTCAGGGCCGGTGTTCCGCCATTTTCCTGCACTGTGCCGCCATCTATTTTCTCTTCGGCTTCACCTATGTGATCTACGCCACCTTTATTGTCACCACCATGATAACTGAAAAGGGGCTGAGCGAGGCCGTGGCCGGCAACTTCTGGTCCTGGGTGGGTCTGCTCAGCCTTGTCTCCGGCCCGGTCTTTGGCGGTCTTTCCGACCGCTTTGGCCGCAGCCCGGCACTTATGCTGGTCTTCTCCATCCAGGCCCTGGCCTACCTCCTCATCGCCCTCGACCTGCCGACCTTCTTTCTCTACCTCTCCATTGGCTGCTACGGCATTGTGGTCTGGAGTGTGCCTTCCATCATGGCGGCCCTGGTGGGAGACTACGCCGGGGCTGAACGGGTGGCGACCATTTTTGGATTCGTCACCTTCATCTTTGGTCTGGGTCAGATTATCGGCCCCTTTCTTGCTGGAATACTGGCGGAGACCACCGGCAGCTTCTCCTCAAGCTTTCTCCTGGCCGCGGTTCTGGCGGGAATCGGCGTCATTCTTTCTGCTTTTTTGCCGAAGAAAAACCGGGCGGGGGAGCAGCCCTGAGAGATCATTTCCGGGCTGCCCTTGTCATCCAGGATGGAAATACGGGGAGCGGTGCGGCGTGGGTCGATAAGGGTAACGCGGGGTTGACGCTCATTCTCTGGGCATCAGGCGGGAGAGGTTCGATGAAAACGGACCGTGGTCATCCCCTCCTTGCCTGGCAAAGCGCCGGCGCGGGAGGCCAGCAATCCGTGATTTTGCCCTTCGCACCGAGTTTGCACGCCCTGATCAAGGGGTCGTGATAGAAGGTAAACCAGGCGTCCAATTGCCGGTACTGGCTGAAATAGCGCTCCTTGCAGGCAATGACTTCCAGGGGGAAATTGTCATAGGCCATGACCCAGAGGGGATTGGTGTGGGCATGGGTGGGAAAAAGGTCGCCAAGGTGGACGGCGCACTGGCCGCCGGA